>JAQVHG010000320.1 GCA_028696365.1 Methanofollis sp. | reverse complement strand
CAAGCGTCTCGGCCTTCTCGGTGAGCGATGCGAGCACCTTCTCCTTCTCCTGCTGCATCATCACCGTGCCCACGTTCACGAAGACCGGGGCATCGTCCGCGACCTCCTTGAGTTCCTCAGCCGCACGATTTGTCTCCTTCACCGCCAGTTCATACTGGGTCTTCTGCCCGACCACCGTCTGGAGCTGCTGCTGGATCTGCTGGAGCATCGCCACCTGCTGCTGCACCTTCGGGGAAATGTTACTACTCATGCCTGATCATCTCCTGAACTTCATCTGCCACATTGATCAGCCGGAGCCACATGTTCAGCGCCGCCCGCAGGGCATGGACGTCCTCGGCCTGCACCGTGAGGACCAACGTCTCAGGGTCAGGGAGGGCGACCATCTCGCGCGAACGCGAGCCTGCGACCTCCCCGACCTCAGGGGCAAGGGCCCGGTACAGGAGAGGCGCGACAGGCGTGGTACATGAAAAGACCGCCTCATGCATCGGGCGCGACCTCAAGGACGACCCGCTTCTTCTGCTGGCCGTCATAGACGACGGTCGACTCTGTGGCCTCGACCAGTTCTGCTTCACAATATCTTTTCAGGACATCATAAACCGATTGGTCAGAGACCCGGAGTGTCCGGACGATCGGCCCCTCCCGCGTAGAGACGGTTACCTTCCTGACCAATATATCAAAAACGATCGTCCCTTCTTCTATAACCTGGAACCGGACCCTCCCGTGTTCACGGGAAAAAACGATCGCCGGCTCCTCTCCAAGGGCCGCAAATCCCGTCTTCCCACGGGGCATGTACCTGGCACCAGTCGCAAAGGCGAGGTGCCGGGCAAGCGCCCGCAGGTCGTGCGCCGCCTTTCTCGAGGTGGTGACGACGGTCATTGAGCCTTCAGCTCTTTGATCGCAGCCCCTCTTTCCTTAAAGAGGATACGGTGCCCGCAGTAGGGGCAGCGGATCTGCTTGCGCCCCCCGGAGTCGATATCGATCTCCACCTTCTGCTTGCACCGTGCACACTTATATCCGCTCGCCACAGCGTCTACTCCTGCATCTCAATTGCACGCTCGATCGTCCTGAGCGCCACACGGAGGGACGGAGTCTGCGGGGTATAGGCACCGCCGGCGAACTTAAATCCGCACTTGCGGCACTCCCAGATCCCGGTGCCGACCCGCTTGACCGCGACATGGTCGCAGCGCGGACAGGTGTGGGTGGCCTTCTGGACCTTCTCCACCTGCTGGACTCTCTTTCTGATGAACCTGCCGTACCGCGGCCCAAACCTGCCGGCACTCCCTGTGACTTTACCTTTTGCCTTCTGGTTACGCCTCGCCATTCTGGATTACCCCTGATTATGTCTTACTAGGTTAACCTTCTCGGTTAATATACTTGTTCAAGCACCTTGACCTCGCCGTCGCCCTTGGAGAGACGATTGACCAGCGAGAAGAAGTCGTTCTGGACCCCGGCAGGGATGCGGCAGACGCAGATCCAGGACCCGTCGTTCTGCCACTCCTCCTGCTCGACCGTCACCGAAGACTGCATCTCTCCATAGGCCTTGGGCGCGAATTCCGCAGGGATCCGCACCGCAACCCGCAGTTCCTCAAAACGGATCGGGATGAGCGGACGCAGGGCCTTCATCGCCACCTTCACCTGCTCTTCGACAGGCTTGAAGGGATCGATACTCACCCGTCCCTCCTCCATTGCCATTGCGATCCGCTGCGGCGGATGCGGATACTTGGTCTGCGGATTGATCGCGTTGCGTGCGATATAGGTGACCACCTGCCGACGCTTCTCCTCGATCATCTTCTTCCTCTGCTCAGAGGTGAGATGGATCTCACCCTTCGTGAGGATCCGCCTGGCGACCGGCTCGAACTCGGTCGTCCCAAAGACCTTGGCGAGGGTCTCTTCTGAGGCCCGGTCCCCATGGGCAAAGTTCTCAAAGACCGTATCCGCGGCGACGACCTCGTCGATCGGGATGTCTGCGCCCTGCCGCACCTCCTGTGCAAGGTCAGGGTCGACCCCGATCTCGAACCGCTCGCCGTGGGTTTCCAGACGGGCCACGACTGCCCGGTCAAGCGGGATCATTTCACCACTCACTCCTCGCCGGCCGTCGTCTCATCAAACTCGGTCTCTTCGACGAAGGCCTTCACTTCTTCGGAACCCATCTTACGGAAGACCGGGTTTTCGAGTTCGATGACCCCGATCTCGACCGTCTGGACGTCGAACTTTCCTTCGGTCGCCGCATGAAGCGCCTTGAGCCCCAGGTGCACCCCCTGCTCGATGGTCATCTCAAGGTCGTACTCCTCCTCAAAGACCTTCATCACCGCGGAGCGGCCGATCCCGATCCCGGTGGCCTTGTACTCCAGGAGCGTCCCGGAGGGGTCGGTCTCGAAGAGCCGGCACTCGCCTTCAGAGACCCCTGCGATGAGCAGGGCCGTCCCGTACGGACGTGCGCCGCCGAACTGGGTGTAGACCTGCATATGGTCGCAGACCTTCTTGGCCAGGGTCTCGACCCCGATCGACTCGTCATAGGTGACCCGGTTGATCTGGGCCTCGACCCTCGCACGGTCGACCAGGAGCCGTGCGTCCCCGACCAGACCTGACGACGCAACGCCGATGAGGTCGTCGATCATATAGATCTTCTCGATCGTCTCTGGCTCGAGCAGGCGCGACGACACCCGCTTGTCGACAAGGAGGATCACCCCGTCCTTGCACTTGACCCCCACCGCGGTCGTCCCGCGCTTGACTGCCC
>JAQVHG010000319.1 GCA_028696365.1 Methanofollis sp. | reverse complement strand
GATGATGCGATCGCCGACGTGCTCGGGGCGTGCACAGCCCTGGAGACGCTTGCCGTCGAGGGGGTCGTGGTGATGCCGGTCGCCCTCGGGTCAGGAAAGGTGAAGGCGGCCCACGGGGTGATCCCGGTCCCGGCCCCCGCGACCCTCGCGGTCATCGCGGCGTCGTCGCTGGAGACCAGGTTCGGCGGCGGTGAGGGCGAACTCTGCACGCCGACAGGGGCGGCACTCATGGCCGAGTGGGTAAGTCTCAGCCCTGCCGACCTCAGGCCGGCGAGAGTGGTAGGCGTCGGCTACGGCGCCGGGACGCGGGACCCTAAAGATACCCCCAACGTGCTCAGGGCGGTTCTCCTCGAAGTGGCGGGCCCGGCCCGCGCCGACGAGGTCGACGTCCTCGAAACCAATGTGGACGACGTGACCGGCGAGGTGCTCGGCCACTGCATGGACCTGCTCTTTGCGGCCGGGGCGCGGGACGTCTCAGTGATCCCGGCAGTGATGAAGAAGGGGCGGGCTGGGCACCTGGTCAGGGTGGTCTGTCGTCCGGCTGATGGCCCGGCTCTCACCGGGATCCTTGCCCGCGAACTCGGCACGCTCGGAGTGCGGTGTCTCCCTTCGGTCCACCGGAGCGTGCTCGAACGTCAGGAAATACCAATCGAAGCCAAGGTCGGGGGCGAACGGCGGACGGTGCATGTGAAGATCGGGTATTTCGGCGGCGTGGTCTCGTCGGTGAAAGCCGAGTCAGACGAGGTGCGGGCCTGGGCTTCCTCCCTCGGCGTCCCGGTCAGGACGGTCGCACGCCTTGTCGAGGAAAAGGCCTGGGAACACCTTAGAGGGGGCGATGCATGAAGGACCCGAAGATGAGCACCGGTTCGGCGCCCCTCGACGACCTTCTCGGCGGCGGGTTGGAGCGGCGGACGATCACCCAGGTCTACGGTGAACCTGGATCAGGCAAGTCGACGTTGGCCGTGATGGCGGCGGTCGCCTGCCTCCGTGGCGGGGAGGCGGTGGTGTACCTCGACACCGAGGGGTTCTCGGCCGAACGGTTTGAACAGATCGCCGGCGACGAGGCCGACGCCCTGGCTGAACGGCTGTACCTCTATGAACCGATCGACTTCACGCAGGAAGGGCTGATGATCAACGAGTGCGAGGCTCTCCTGCGGGCGCGGAAGGTGGGGCTCATCGTGATGGACTCTGCGACCGCCCTGTACCGCTCAGAACTTGGGAAGTCACGGGACGGGCTCAGGACTTTGTCCAGGCACATGGTCATCCTCCTTGGGTATGCGAAGCGCTACGAGATGCCGGTGCTGATCACCAACCAGGTCTATCAGGACATCGACACCGACGTCTATTTCGGGCTGGGCGGGACGGCGCTCGGTCATCTCTCCAAGGCGATCCTGCGGATCGAGAAACGCCCGGCAGGGGTCAGGCGCGTGGTGCTTGAGAAGCACCGCTCACGTCCTGCTGATATCTGTTTTGACTGTGTGATCACCAATGAGGGGATCCAGAAAGTCGAACGGTGACAAAAAAAGGCTCTGTAGAAATTCTCTTGATGAATCTCTCTGGCGGGGGGCTTGGCCGCCCTCCGGGCCCCTCGCGACACGATATGTCGAGGACGGAAATCTCTCTTCTGGGAATTTGAATATGCCTTCCCGGCCCAATCTTCGTCCCTGGAGGTCCGAGGGCAGAGCCCCCGGCCAAAGAGGGAGGAAGGTGGGTGACACACGTCTCCTTCATACAAGGGATGAAGGTTTCTACAGAGCCCCCAAAAAAGTGTTTGGGATGTGCTTAGAGCTAAAAAAAAGGGGTTTTGCTTATTCACCATTCGATGGCGCCTGAGAAAACTGTTGCGGCAGGACCGGTCATCGTGGTCTTCTCACCGCACCTGATCACCAGGGGACCGCCACGGGTTTCGACCCGTATTTCTGGTCCGACGAGCCCAAGGTGGTGAGCGACGGCAGCAGAAGCGGTGGCGCCAGTGCCGCAGGACTTGGTCTCACCCTCGATCCCGCGCTCGAAGGTCCGGATCCTGAGCGATCCCTCACCGTTGCGTTGCACGAAGTTAACGTTCGCACCCTTCGGGAAGGAGGGGTGGTGCCTGATACCCGGGGCGACAGCCATGATCTCGACTTTCTCAAGGTTTTCGACGAAGACCACAGCGTGGGGGACACCGGTGTTTGCGGCGTAGACTGTGAAGCCTTCGATCTCCTCGTGATACTCGCCTTCGCCGGTTGCTGGAACAGCCGAGCGTTCAAAGGCAGGGTCGACCATCTCGATCGTCGCCCAGAACTCACCTTCGTCATCATAGCCCATCTCAACTGGCATGACCCCGGCAAGGGTCTCGACAGTGCAGGCACCTGTAGCATACCCAGCATCATGGGCATATTTTGCCAGGCACCGGATCCCATTTCCGCACATCTCAGCCTCGCTCTCGTCTGGCTGGAAAAGACGCATCTTCACGCCTGCAGATGTGGAGGGGGAGATGAAGAGGACACCGTCGCCGCCAATTCCGAAGCGCCGATCACAGTAGAGAGCAGCGAAAGTCCCTTTCATCTCGTCGGGGATGATGGGGCCATTCATCTCATCGATGAGGATGAAGTCGTTGCCATTGCCGTGGAGTTTGGTGAACGTGATCTCCATAGAAGAGTACTGGGTGACGCCAGGATTTGTCTGTAACTGATCTCTGCAGAGAGAAGGCGGGAGTTTTGGGATGGCCTCCATATAATTTTCATTTCATATACCTGAGCCATG
>JAQVHG010000037.1 GCA_028696365.1 Methanofollis sp. | reverse complement strand
ACCTCAAAGCCCTCATCGCCACCTCGGCAGAGACCCTCAGTGTCCAACAGGAGAATCTCCCGTCCAGTGTGACCAGGTTCTTCACCGAGTGGAAGGAGCAGAGAAAGGAGATCGAGCGGCTGCAGGAGAAGGTCGTCGAACTTGAGGTGAACCAGATCAAGGGTGAGGAGATCGGCGGCGTCGAGGCCGTGATTAAGGAGATCGACCTCCCGCCCAAGGAACTGGTCGCTCTTGCCTCACGGGTCGCGGAGAGCGGGAAGGTCGCGGTGCTTGCCGGCGGGACCGGACGGGTCCATGCTGTGGTGGCCTCGCCGACCAAAGACCTGAATGCCGCCGAGATCGTCCGCGAGGTCTGTGCGACCCTCGGTGGGAAAGGCGGCGGAAAACCAACCCTGGCCCAGGGGAGCGGGCAGGACGCCTCGATGATCCACGAGGCCCTGGCCCGCGGTCGGGCACTCATCGCATCTAAGCTCAATGTCTGAAGAGGTCGTGGTGCTGGAGCCTGGAGACGAGCAGGCAAAGAAGATCGCAAAGGCCATGGCGAGCCAGACGGCCAACGACATCCTCGGCTCGCTCAAAGATGGGCCAAAGAGCGCGACCGAGATGGCCGACGCCCTCTCCATCCCCATCACCACCCTCAAATATCATGTTGAGAACCTCGCCGAGGCGGGGTTGATCGAGATTGTGAAGACGAAGTGGAGCTCGAAGGGGCGCGAGGTGAAGGTCTACGGCCTCACCGACCGGCTCTTGATCGTCGCCCCTCAGGTGAAGGATATCAAGTCGGTCCTTCTCAAGTTCATGTCCCTCTTCGGGTTCGTCGTCCTCGCAACTCTGGTCGTCGCCCTCTTCCTGCCGCTCCTCGCCCCGGTCCCCGTGCCTGATCAGGCGCCACGCATGATGGCGGCCTATGACGGTGTCAGCGGCGCGGCGGAAGGGGCGGATGCCGGGCTGGTGCCTGACCCCAGGGTCGTCGCTTTCTTCTTCGGCGGGACGGCGGTGATCCTCTTGCTCCTCCTCTATGAGGTCTACCTCTACTTCTCTTATTACAAGAAGAGGAAGACGCAGGGCTGACTGAGAAAATAATACTAGAAGATATGGCTCTGTAGAAATTCTCTTGAAGTGTCTCTCTAACAGGGGGCTTGGCCGCCCCCCGAACCCCCCGCCACAACACGAGAGGTCGTGGACGGCGATCCCTCTGTCATGGTCATCTATTCTGCCTTCCCGACCCTATCGTGGTCCCGGGGGTCCGGGGGCAGCGCCCCCGGCGCGTATGATGGGGGAAGGCGGTTGAATCATCGAGCATATCCCAAAACTGTCTTGAGGTGAAGATCTCCTCGAACTGAAGTGCTTCCTTCCAGAAATTCTCCACGCTCTCTCCTCGACCGGGGGGCTTGGCCGCCCCCCGAACCCCCCGCTGATGAAGAGTGGCGGGGGATGGCGTCCCGTCTTCATGATCTTAACTCTATCTTCCCGCTCCTATCGTGCTCCCGGGCGGCAATCGCCCCCGGCGTGGGCGAGGGGGAAGGCGACGAACGCATGGGTGTGCGATAAAAAAAGCTGGGATCTCTTCATTGTCATCCGTCGCCATCAATCGGTGAGGAGGAGGACCGGAGAGTTTTGGGATGACCTTCAAGAATAAGTAGAGGGTTTCTACAAACCTCGAGAATCAGAGATCCACGGAAGGTCGAAGATCTTTCTGTCAAAAAAATACTCTGCATGTTCTGTGTCCTCGACTCCATCTGGGTGTCCATGCCCCTCATCCCTCGCTCGTGTGAAGTATGACCAAAAGTTTTCTCACGCACCGGTCCAAGAGAAAGACGTCACCGCCATGAAAAAAGTCCTGATCAACGCGCGCAAAGAGGACTACGCAGACCTCGCTTCCATCCTTGAGGACCACCACCACGTCGTCCTCAGGCAGGACCCGGTCTACGAAGTAAAAGTCTTTCTGCCAGACAACGACCTCGACGCCTTCATCGAGGAGGTGCGCGAGACCGTCGACCTGCGCTACAGAGAGAATCTTATAGAGGTCTCCTCCCCTGAGTTCGTCATCTCGCCGTACCTTACGCGGGCCGAAGAGAAAGCGGAAAAGACCGAGAAGATCGAACGGACCCCGATCGAAAAACTCATCGAGACGACGAGGCCGTACCTCCGCCTCAACACCGGCACCCTGGCCATGACCTCCATCGCCGGACTCATCGCCCTCACCGGGCTCTTTCTCAACAACGTCACCGTGATCATCGGGGCCATGCTCCTCTCCCCGATCCTCGGGCCCATCTACGCCTTTGCGATCAGCGTCGCCGTCGGCCGCGGGAAAGACGGCGTGCGGAGCCTCTCGGTCCTTGCCGCCCTTCTTCTTTCAGTCTTCGTCCTCTCGGCCCTCACCACCGCCGGCCTCAACCTGCTCGTCCCGCTCACCGTCACCCCTGAGATCCTCTCGCGCACCGTGGTCAGCCCCATCTATATCCTCATGGCCGTCCTGCTCGGGTTCGCGGCGGTGCTCGCCCTCGACCGCGGGATGTCAGACCTCATCGCCGGCGTCGCGATCGCCGCCGCCCTCCTCCCACCGACCGTAGTGGCCGGGATCGCCACCATCCTCCTCACTGACCGCGTCCTCCAGGCCGGGGTGCTCGTCCTGGAAAACGTCGTCGGCATGCTTGCCGGGGCGCTCATCGCCACCCTGGTGCTCGGGATCGGCGCCCGCGACTACTACGAGCAGGTCGCTGCGAGGAAGGCGATGGTGCGGACCGCCCTCGCGGTGGCCGTCCTCCTCGCCATTCTCCTCGGGCTCAGCCTGGCCCTCACTTGATCTCGATCCGCTCGCCGGTCAGCATGAAATGGACCTTCTCGCCCATCGCGCAACAGTGGTCGCCGCACCTCTCAAGGTACCTGGCCACCATCACATAGTCCATCCCGCGCTCGATGTGTTGCGGGTCCTCCATCATATAGGTGAGCGCCTCGCGGAAGACCGAGTAGCGGAGGTCGTCGACACAGTCGTCGCGTGCCGAGAGATCTTTGATCGGCGAGATATCCCCGGCCCCGTACGCCCTCAGGACGTCGTCGACCATCGAGACGACGATCCCCGCCATATGAGGCAGGTTCAGCATCCGTCCCAGGTGCCCGGCGCCGGCGAAGTGGGGGACCAGGAGGGCGATGTCCTTGCCATAGCGCCCGATGCGGTACAGCGAGGCATTCATCCTGAGCGTGCAGAGGATCGCCCGCAGGTCCTGGGCCATCGGCTGGTACAGGGCGATGAGTTTGAGCAACCGCTCGTCGAAGGCGTCTGAACGGTCGGCGAGTTCGCCCTTCCGCGCCAGCACTGACCTGGCCAGGTCCTCGTCGCCGGTCTTCAGGGCTTCGAAGGCGTCGACGAGCATCCCGCGTGCGAAGTGTCCGTATTCAAGAAATTCTTCTTTGAGAGTGTCCAGTTCTTCATGAAACTTCTCGCTCATCTTCCACCTACCCGAACCTGCCGGTGATGTAGCGCTCAGTCAACTCTTCCCGCGGCGCCTCGAAAACCTGCGGCGTATCCCCGAACTCGACGAGTTCGCCGAGGTACATGAACCCGGTGTAGTCGCTGGCCCGCGCCGCCTGCTGCATGTTGTGCGTGACGATGATGACAGTGTAGCGGGTCTTGAGTTCTTCGATCAGTGCCTCGATCTTTGCGGTGGCGATCGGGTCGAGGGCCGAGCAGGGCTCGTCCATCAGCACCACCTCGGGCTCGACTGCCAGGGTCCGTGCGATGCAGAGGCGCTGCTGCTGCCCGCCTGAGAGACTGAAGGCTGGGGCGTCCAGGCGGTCCTTCACCTCGTCCCAGAGTGCGGCGTCCCGCAGACTCTTCTCGACGACGGCGTCGAGGGTCGAGCGGTCCCGCACCCCGTGGACGCGGGGGCCGTAGGCGACATTCTCGTAGATGGACTTGGGGAAGGGGTTGGGGCGCTGGAAGACCATCCCGATCTGTTTCCTGATCTCGACGACGTCGACCTCGGGGGCATAGATATCAGTGCCCTCGAAGCGGACCTCACCCTCGATCCTGACATTCTCGACCAGGTCGTTCATCCGGTTGAGACACCGCAGCAGGGTGGACTTGCCGCACCCTGACGGCCCGATGAGGGCGGTGACCTTGTGTCGTGCAAACCCGACCTCGATCTCCTTGAGGGCGTGGTGCTCCCCATAGTGGAGATTGAGGTGGTTGACGGTGATGATTGCGTCGTGTTCTTTCATGGTTCACCAGTGGATCTTCTTCTGTGAGTGGTGCCTGAGGGCGATGGCCACGGCATAGATCCCGACGACCAGGACCAGGAGGACGAGGGCCGTCCCGTACTGTTGCGTCTCCGCACCCGGCACCGTGGTCGCCAGGATGAAGAGGTGGTAGGGCAGGGCCATCACCGGGTCGTCGAGGGAGTTGGGAAGGAAACGCGTGGAGAAGACCGCCGCCGTGAAGAGGATGGGGGCGGTCTCCCCTGCGGCCCGGCCGATGGAGAGGATGGTGCCGGTGAGGATACCGGGGACGGCCGGGGGCAGGACGACGCGGCGGATCGTCTGCCACCTGGTGGCGCCGAGGGCCAGGCTCCCCTCTCGCACCGAGGCCGGCACGCTCTTCAGCGCTTCTTCAGTCGTCCTGATGATGGTCGGGAGGATCATCAGCCCGAGGGTGATCATCCCGGCGATGAGCGAGACCCCGAAGTTGAGGAAGATCACCAGGAAAGTGAAGCCGAAGAGCCCGAAGACGATGGAGGGCGTGCCGTTGAGAAGGTCGATCCCGGCCCTGATCGCTGTGGTCACGCGGCCGCCGCGGGTGTATTCTGAGAGATAGACCGCGGCCCCGATCCCGATCGGGAGGGCGAAGAGGATCGCCCCGCCGACGAGGTAGAGGGTGCCGACGATCGCCGGGAAGATCCCGCCGGCCCGCCCGAGGTCGCGGGGGGGCTGGGTGAGGAATTCCCAGGTGATGGCCGGGAGGCCGTTGACGACGATGTAGCCGAGGATGACGGCGAGGACGGCGAGCACCACCCCGAGGGAGGCCCAGAGGAGGGCGAAGGCGAGGTGCTGCACGTTCGCTCTGGAAAGGCGGCGGTGCACGAGGACGGCGCCCGCCCCGAGGACGAGGAGTGCTGCGGCCGCAGGGAGCGGGAGGATGAGCAGGACAAGGAGGGCAAGGACGATGCCGACGATGAGCCGTGCTTTCCTCTGGAGGCCAGGTACCCTGAGACGGTGGCGCCCCTGCTCCTCGGTCCCGTATCCGGCCCTGATCCGCTTCATGATCCATAGGGCGGCGAGGTTAACTGTGAGGGTGATGAGGAGGAGGACCACTGCCACCCCGAAGAGGGCATGGTAGTGGGTGCTCCCGACGGCGACCTCGCCCATCTCGATCCCGAGAGTGCCGGTGAGGGTGCGGATCGGGGAGAGGAGGTTGGTGATCGGGTCAGGGATGATCGCTGCGTTGCCGGTGACCATGATCACCGCCATCGTCTCGCCGATGGCCCGGCCCATCCCGAGGATCACGGCGGCCGTGATCCCTGAGAGGGCCGAAGGGACGAGCACCCGGCTGATCGTCTGCCATCTGGTGGCGCCGAGGGCCAGGCTCCCTTCCCTGTACGACGCCGGCACACTGTTGAGGGCGTCCTCAGAAACCGAGATGATCGTCGGGAGGGCCATGACGCCAAGGAGGATCGAGCCGGCAAGCCAGCTCTCCCCTGAAGGGACGTCGAAGGCGACCCGCAGCCAGTCTGTGAGGATTATCAGCCCGAAGAACCCATAGACGACCGAGGGGATCCCGGCAAGCAGTTCGATGGCAGGTTTTGCCACGGCCTTCACCCGGGGCGGGGCGAGTTCGGCGAGGCAGACCGCGCTCCCGATCCCGAGCGGGACGGCGATGACCATCGCCCCCAGGGTGACGAGGAGGGTGCCGACGATGAGGGGCCAGATCCCATAGGACGGGACGGCGCCGGTGGGGTTCCAGGTGTCGCCGGTGAGAAATTCGAGGGGGCTGACGGTGGCAAAGAGGGGGAGGGCGTCTTGTAACAGGAAGAGGAGAATGAAGAAGACGGTGAGGGTGGCAAAGGAGGCGGCAAGGAACCAGACCGACCTGACGCCCTGCTCTTTCAGGGCTCTAAGCCTGGTCGACCCGGTTCCCGGATGAGTGATCTCTGGCATATATTACTCCACAAAAAATACCCTGAAGGGTGGAAAAATTTACTGCACCGGAACGAACCCCTCTTCTTCCACGATCATCTGCCCGTCAGGGCTGAGGATGAAGTCGAGGTACTCCTTTGTCAGGCCGGTCGGTTCGCCGTCGGTGAACATGTTGAGCGAGCGGGCGATCGGATACTGACCGCTGGTCACGGTGGCAACACTCGGCTCGACCTGGGTGCCGTTCACTTCGATGTTCACGGCCTTCACCGACTCGTCGAGATACCCAAGTCCCACATAGCCGATGGCGCCCGGTGTCTGGGCGACGGTCTGCTGGACCGCACCGTTCGAGTTCTTCTCGAGTTGGGTGGCGATGAAGTCTTCTTTCTCCATCACTGAGTCGTGGAAGAACTCGCGGGTGCCCGAGGCGCTGTCCCTACCGACGACGACGATCGTCTCGTCAGGCCCGCCGACCTCCTTCCAGTTGGTGGTCTCGCCCTGGTAGATCGCCTTCACCTCTGCGGTGGTGAGCGCCCCGACGGTGTTGGAGGGGTGGACGATGAGGGCGATCCCGTCGAGGGCAACGATGTGCTGGACAAGGTCAGGGAACTTGGTCTTCTCTGCATCTTTCAGGTCGCGGGAAGCCATGCCGATATCGGCGGTACCCCCACCGACTGCCTGGATTCCGACGCTGGACCCGCCGCCGCTCACCTGGATCTCGGTCTTGGGATGGGTGTCCATGAAGAGATCGGCGGTCAACTGAGCGATCGGGAGGACAGTAGTGGACCCGGTGACTGAGATACTTTCCCTGGCTTCAGGCGGTTGGGAGGGGCCGTCGCCGTTTCCTATACATCCGGTGAAGAGTGCGGCACCGACGAGGAGTGCCAGGATACACCCGGCAAGGAATGTGGTTCGTGTGGTCTTCATGATATTTCGCCAAAATACCACTCACATCGTAAAAATATAATGCCTCTCGAAGGAGACTATTTTTTGATCTATAAATATTGGGTGCTATGTATTCCTATAGAGCAAATGCAAACACATATATCTTCATTAGGGAAAGAAAAACTTGAATGGAGATCAGGAAAGTTCAGGTTACTGGAGGGTCCTCCTACATCGTCTCCCTCCCCAAAGATTGGGTGAAAGCGTCGGGGATCCAGAAAAACGATCCCGTCGGCCTCATCGTCCAGCCAGACGGCACGCTCCTCGTCACTCCGAAGATCACCCCAGAAGTGGTGCAGCGCGAGAAGCGGTTCGAGGTAAGCGCGACCACCGATCAGACGTTCATCTTCAGGTGTCTCATCGGCGCTTATATCGCCGGGTACACGACGATCACTCTCTTTGCCCAGGCACGCCTCCCCCCGCAGATCAGGATCCAGGTGCGGCAGTTCACCCAGATGGCCATCGGTCAGGAAGTAGTGGACGAGACCGAGACCTCGATCACCATCAAAGACCTCCTCAGTCCGGCCGAGATGCCCTTCCAGAACACCATCAAGAGGATGGGCGTGCTGGTGCGAGGGATGCACCGCGACGGCGTCGAGGCGTTGATGAGCGGGAACCGGCGACTGGCCGAGGATGTCCTGACGAGGGACAACGATGTCGACCGTCTTCACTGGCTTGTCGCGAGGCAGACTCATCTCGTCCTTACCGACCCCAACCTTTCAAGGAAGATGGAGGTGAACCCGTCGATGGCCACGAGTTTTTTCCTCATCTCACGGATCATCGAACGGATCGGCGACCATGCGACGCGGGTCGCAAAGAACGCCCTCTTGCTTCTTGACGACGGGGTCTCGGGCGGCGTGACTGAGATGATCCGCGAGGCGAGTGCGACCTCACAGACACTCTTTGATCAGGCCCTCAAGTCACTCTTCAGCCAGGACCTTGAGGGTGCCAACGAGACGCTCAAACATGTCTCCCATCTGGAGAAACAGGCGCGGGCCCTCAACGAGGAGGCGATGCGTTTCGACGCGGCGACGGCGACGGCGATCGTCTCGCTCTCTGACAGTATCAAGCGGACCGGCGAATATTCGGGCGACATCTGCGAGACGGTCATCAACCACCTCATCAATGAGGGGGCGTGAGTTGAGTGGGTGGAACTTCGTGATCGCTCGTATTCCCTTTTGTGCGTTTTCCGGGGTTGCGGCCGCCGCATGAAGATCAGTGCGGAAAGGTCAACGGCCTGAAGATGCATACTCAAGAAAGGGATCTGTAGAATCGAGCATGAGTCGAGAACACGCCTCAGGCATACGGGATGAAAATTTCATATCGGAGTTGGATCGATTCGTGACCCTCATCCTTGCGATCGAGATGCGAATAGAAGTCGAACATCATGCCGCCCCCCCCGGCGCGAGAGGGTGGGGAAGATTCGACAATTGGGGGCTGCACCTCGGATCGACGTGCCTTCCCCTATCATACGCGCTGGGAGCACCGCCCCCCGACCCCCGGGATCGCGATAGGGTTGGGAAGGTAGAAGAGATGACCATGACGGAGGGATTGCCGTCCTCGACCTATCCGTGTGGCGGGGGTTTCTACAGAGCCTAAATATCCTTATTTTTACGAGAGGCCAGCGATGTCGTTGTTGTCTCACAGGCGTTCCTGATTTTCGCAGATAAAAACCAGATATATATATTATCAAAAACATTCCCCGATGTATCCATCATGCCCAAAAAGATCCTCCTGATCATGATCCTTATCGCCGCTGCCCTGATCTTTGCTGCGGGATGCACCCAGCCGACATCGGAGAACTGGTCCGCCGGGAAACTCGACGGCTTTGATGCGTTTGTCACCCGGACGATGACCGAATACGAAGTTCCAGGCGCTGTTATCGGTATTGTCGAGAACGATTCGGTCGTGTACTTGAAAGGGTTCGGCGTCCGCGAAATAGGGAAACCCGGAGTTGTAGACCCAGATACCCGGTTCCAGATCGCATCGGTCACCAAGTACATCGCCGCACAGGCAATCGGGACGCTCGTTGACGAAGGAAAACTCGATTGGGACACGCCGGTCGTCACGTACATGCCGGAATTTGCGTTAAAAGACTCTTATGTCACCGGGCACGTAACGCTCCGGGATCTGCTTGCTCACCGGACCGGCTTAAAAGAGTACGACGGCGATATGCTGGGTCGGCTCGGCTACTCGAACCGCGAGATGCTCGAACGGATGCGATACCTCGACTTGCCGTACGGGTTCCGGGAAAAATACGCGTACTCGAATGCCGGATATTTCATTGCCGGGGAAGTCGCGGCAAGTATGGACAACCGGAGCTGGGAGAACCTGACGGACGCCCGGATACTCCGGCCGCTCAACATGACCCGCTCGGGAGCTCATCCCGAGACCCTGTACCTTGATGACAACCATGTTGTCGCCCATGGCGGCAGTGAGGGAAATGTCACTGTCATCCCGCTCGAAGAGGCAGCGTTTCCGGCCGGCGGTCAGGTGGTCTCCACCGGCCGCGACATGACGCAGGTTCTGCGGATGATGCTCAACGACGGTTCGGTCGACGGGAAGCAGATTCTTTCGAAAAAGACTGTAGCGGACATCCATACGGCGAGCCTGGTCGGAGGGCGTGCCGGCCCGCTGGGGGATCCTGACGGTGCGATCTGCCTCGGCTGTGACGCCTATCATTTCTTGGGCGAACGGGTCATTGAGAAGAACGGGGCGCTTGAAGGGGTCCGGTCAATCGTGATCCTCGTCCCGGACAGGAAAGTCGGCCTCGTGGTGATCGCAAACAAGCAGTTGACGGTATTTCCCGAGGCCGTAAGAGACGAATTCCTCGAACGCTACATCGACAGGAGCGGGATCGACCTGCAGGCACGGGAAAAACTCAACCAGAAAGGATGGTATTCCCTTTTAATGAGCATGGAGGTGCCGGCCGATGCACAGCCCGCAGCGATCCCGGCGTCCGCAATTGCGGGGACGTACACAAGCGACCTGTACGGCACGATGATTATCAAAGCAGGACCGGATCCCAACACCATGACTGTCCTGCTTGGCCCGGCAGAATATCCGGGCACCATGGAACACCAGACCGGCGATACCTGGTACCTCTCGTGGCCGAACCCTGACGATGCAGTCGGCTATCTCACCTTTACCGCAAACCCGTCAGGAGCAGTCAGCGGCTTTACATCGGATGACTACGGGCCGTTTGCCCGGGCATGAGCGGATCAAAAAACGGCTCTGTAGAGATCTTCATGAATCTTTCTGGTGGGGGGCGGCCAGTCCCCCGAACCCCCCGCCACAACACGATCGATCGAGGACCGCATCACCCCTCATGGTCATCTATTCTGCCTTCCCGGCTTCATCGTGCTCCCGGGGGTCCGGGGGCAGAGCCCCCGGCACGATTCATGGGGGAAGGCGGGGGAGTCACGCGTGCACCCACAAAGGGTGAGAGATTCTACAGATCCGATCAGATCTTTTTTTGGCTCTGTAGAGACGCACATGAAAGCGGCTTTCAAGCAGGCCAATGAAAAACGTATTATACCATTTTTGGGTCCTTTAGAATTGGACATGACTCTTGAGTTCAAGCATACGCGATGAAAATTTCATGCCATCGTTCTCTGAGGCTTGGAAGGATCGATCCTTGGTTCTTCTCCTTGTGACAGGGGGGAATGGCCAGATAACTGGCATTGTGCCTCCCCGCCTATCCTCTCTCCCTGGGGGGTCCGGGGGTGCAACCCCCGGTACGAGATGGCAGTGAAGATCCTGTGATTGAGAGCGGCATGTTCTGATCATCATGCCTTCCCTCACCATACGCGCCGGGGGGCGGCCAGTCCCCCGGTCGAGGAAAGCGATTAGAATTTCTGGAAGGAAGCACTTCCGTTCAAGGAGATCTTTACCCCTAGAGAGTTTTGGGATATGCTCATCCAGAAAGACCCGCCAGAAAAAAAATCAGATCCCTGAAGACCCACTCTTTTCCTTCAACTCCCTCACCTGGTCGCGCAGAAGGATCGCACGCTCGAAGTCGAGGCGCTCTGCGGCTTCGTACATCTGCGCCTCCATCTCGATGATGAGGTTCGGGATCTCGGCCTTCGGGACGTGCTTCGTGTCGGTGAGGTCCACCTCCTTTGCCGGGACCGGTTTGGTGACCGTCTGCGGAACGATCCCGTGCGCCTGGTTGTAGGCGAGCTGCATCTGCCGCCGGCGTCCGGTCTCGGTGAGGGCGGTGCGGATCGAGTCGGTCTCGTGGTCGGCGTAGAGTATCACGCGGGCGTTGACATTGCGTGCCGCACGGCCGATGGTCTGGATGAGACTGCGGGCGTCGCGGAGGAACCCTTCCTTGTCGGCGTCCAGGATCCCGACAAACCCGACTTCTGGTATGTCGAGCCCCTCCCTGAGGAGGTTGATCCCGACCAGCACATCGAAGGTGCCGAGGCGGAGGCGGCGGATGATCTCAGTGCGTTCGAGGGCGTTGATCTCTGAGTGGAGATACCTCGTCTTGATCCCCTGCTCCGCAAGGAAGTCTGTCAGTTCCTCGGCAAGCCGCTTGGTGAGCGTGGTGACCAGCACCCGGTCGCCGCGCCCGACCGTCCGCCTGATCTCCTCCATCACGTCCTCGACCTGCCCCTCGACCGGGCGCACCTCCACCACCGGGTCCACGAGCCCGGTCGGCCTGATGATCTGTTCGACGACCCCGGCCGAGTGCTTCAGTTCGTATGCGCCGGGCGTCGCCGAGACGCAGATGACGTTCTTCATGTAACCCTCAAACTCAT
>JAQVHG010000036.1 GCA_028696365.1 Methanofollis sp. | reverse complement strand
TGCTCTTCCGATCTTTGGCTGGCGGGATGTCCCGTGTACGATCGCAGATAGAGGTAACCCGTGAACGGATCGTCTCTACGATCTCTTCTGCCTGGTCCTCTTTCCCGAAGACCGCGCCAAGCACCCTGATCTCCTCATATATTGTATCCACTGACGGGTGCTCATAACAGGAGGGATACTTCAGGACGACGACCGGGATCCCGGCGGAATCAAGGTGGTCCAGGAACCTCCCAGTGTTCTCTTCCTGTTCGCCGAGGTCGCGGAGAATGACGAGGTCGGGGTTTAAACTGGCGATCGTCTCCACATTGGGAGGACCATATGGCCCGCCAAATCCACCGACATTGGTCAGATGGTCCAGCTCAGGATTGAGTATTTTTCCGATCCAGGTATTTACCGTGTAATCGGTGCCGTTCCAGACATATGTCCCTTTTTTTATGGGTTCCTGATAGATACTCCCTCCCACGATGCGGTCTTCAACCCCGAAGATGTACATCGTGGTGTCGATGAGGGATCTGGAGATGGCCACGACCCGTTGCGGGTCGTCGGGGATCTTCACCTCGGCGCCACGCATATCAGTGACGGTCTTCCACCTGCCTGCATCGATATTCTCCGAGCCATGTGCCCCTCCTCCAGTGGAGTTTGCCGTCGCAAGGAAGAGGGAAGCGGTGATCGCAACGCAGATGCACGCCGCGACACCGATGATCAGAACATTCTGCTTTTTCATAACCTCATTCATCCACAGGTCGGGCAAGTCTCGACGCACCAGTCCATCCACTGCGCCGAACGCAACGCCTCTGCAGTCTCGTCGTCCACACCGTAGACGTTCTTGTAGAAGTCTAGCAGCCACTCGCCAAGATCAATGTCGGCGAAGCGATCTGGATAGGCAGCCTTTGCAATCACCATCACGTCGATGGGATATTCGAGACGCTTGGCGCAGTTGCAGGGCTCCCACGGGAACGATGAGACGCGCAAGTTTTTCACGGCCGAGAGTTCTGCGACGTTCTGGTAGTAGGGCGCGGAGTAGAGTTCCTCGGGTGGGTGGTATCCCGAAGAGGTGCCGAGCACGATCACATCCGGGTCCAGGGCAAGGAGATGCTCTGCCGAGACGACGACCGAATTCCCAGGTTCCTGGGAGGCGTTCTTTGCGTGGACGATCTCCTCGATAAAGTACGACTCAATAGTGTCGATCCCCTTCACATTTCCGGCCCCCCCATTTTTTCGGGAACTCGGCGAGGCACCGAAGACAAGAACGTCCGGTTTTTCATCTTCCGGAATGCCTATGGTCCGTTCAAATACCAGACTGGTCTGGGATTCAAGATAGTCTGCAAGTTCGCCAGCCCTCTCTTCTTTTCCGAAGACCTCGCCGATGATCCTGATCTCATCTGATATCGTCGAGAGGTCGGGGTCGTCATAGCACGGGTGTGCCTTGAGCACGACTACTGGGATCCCAAGATCTTCGATAGTCCAGATGGTCTTCTGCACCCCCTCGTCTTTCATCGAACGGAGCGTGCATGACCCTGCCCGCAGGATGACCACGTCGGGGTCAAGCCCTGCCAGGGTCTCGTAATTGATGGCCGTACCTGATTTTCCGACAAGGGGTAGGTCCATGATCCAGGAGTTCAAGTAGGTGACAGGGTTCATCCCGTCTTTATACTCGTAAGTCTCCCCGTCGCTGGTCTGAAAGGTATAGTTGAAGTTTCTCTGGATGCACGACGACCCGACGCCGACGATCTTTTTCTCCTCTCCAAGAACGGTCATTACGCTCTCGATGAGGCCGTCGGAGACCGTGACGACGCGGCTGATCTCGGTCGGCACCTGCACCTCGACGCCGCGGGAGTCGACAATAGTCCGGTACTCGGTTTCGTCGCCGCTCAGACCAGATGCATCTCCTGACTGTTCTGTTCCAGTACATCCCGCGGAGAGGACGAGCATAAATGCCAGACACAGGACGACGGTCACCCGGCCGCGCCTCCCGCTCACTGGCACCCGTTCACCTCCCACCAGAACTTCACCCGTGTGGTCATGCCAGAATGGAGGAGCGTCCCGCCGTTCGCCGTGAGCACCTTGGCGAGATAGTCCCTCAGCACTGTCTCCTGTTCGGGCGTCTCGACCCTGTACTGCTCTCTGAATTCGGCGACAGCCGTATCGAGGTCAGGGAAGGTGCGGGTGTGCTCCATCTGCGAGGTCTCGACGTTCGGGCAGATCCCCATCGAATAGAGGACATTGAAGAGGACATCGGCCTTCGGTCCCTGGTGATATTCCGCCCCGTGCAGTGCTGGCCAGAGGTCGATCTGCGCCTGCTCCCAGGTCGTCGTGCCGGCAAACCAGAAAAGATACACCCATCGAGAAGACGCCTTGCACATCGCCTCTACCGCCGCTCTGATATCAGGCATCCCAAGCGAATACGACGCAACCACGACGTCGAACCGCCCGTCGAGATCGATGGCGGGGTCGAGATCTTCCCATCGTTTTCGCACGACCGAGAGGTTTGTGATCCCTTCTTTCTCGGCATATTCGGTCATCACCTCCGCCATCCCGTCTGCCGGTTCGACGGCGGTGACGTGAGCGGCAAGACCTGCAAGCGGCACCGCCAGGGTTCCAGGCCCGGCCCCGATATCAAGCACCCGTGTACCGGGCTCGACCGGCAGGGTGTTGATGATGTTGTGAATCCGCTCGGGATTGTCCCGGGATCGATTCAAAAAATCCCGCGCTTTCTCCCGCGACTCCCAGATCGAGGCACATTCATCGCTGCCGCGGCAGTGCAGATTTTCATTGTACAATTCCTTCCAGATATCGTTCCAGTCAATTTTGTCGTATCTCATCGTGTTTCTCCATAATTTTGATAATTTTGCGGTACTACATCCACACCAATACTCAACTGCGTCTCACGTCTCTCCCCGCCTGGCACCCACCTTTCTCTGGCGCCGTGACGGTCGGTTACACAGCGCGGCATCACCATCTGCACGCCGTCGAGCGTCCGGACGGAGCAGGCGTCCTGGTATATCATCCTGAGCACCTCTTCTGAGATCACACTGGCAGGTTCGCCTTCGGCCACGACGCGGCTATCCCCCACCACCACCACCCTGTCGCAGAACCAGGCGACATGGTTTGGGTCATGGCTGCAGGCGAGGATGGTCTTGCCGTCCTCGGCGATATCGCGCATGATCTCCCAGATACGCATCTGGTTCTGGAAGTCAAGAGCGCTTGTCGGCTCGTCAAGGAAGAGTATCGGGGTGTCCTGTGCAATGGCGCGGGCCATCAGGACCATCTGGCGCTGCCCGCCTGAGAGGTGGTTATAGGGGCGGTCGGCAAGATCGGTGATGCCGAGGGCGGCGAGGGCGTCCATCGCGATCTCTTTGTCGCGTCTTTTTACGCCGAAGAACCCCCCGAGGTGCGGTGTCCGGCCCATGAGGACGACTTCTCGCACAAGGTATGGGAAAGGGGGTCTGTGCTCCTGTGGCACATAGGCCACAACCCGCGCAAGGTGCTCGATTGAACACTGCGAGATATCTTCGCCGCACATCTGCACCGTGCCTTTTTCGGCATGCAAAAAGCGCAGGCAGCACTTGAACAGCGTGGTCTTTCCCGAGCCATTGGGGCCGAAGAGCCCGCAGAGTTCACCTTCTCCCACAGAGAAGGAGATCCCTGAGAGAACAGGGACAGCCCCATATTTGAAATGGATATCCTGGACGCGTAACATGGCATTCATTCAAAAATCACCTTGCCCTTATGACGGAGCAGATAACAGAGGTAGGGGGCGCCGAGGATGGAGGTCAGGATGCCAACCGGGATCTCAGCCGTTGTCAGCGTCCTGGCAAGGGTGTCGCAGATGATCAGGTAGCACCCTCCCATCATCATCGACGCAGGGATCACGAACCGGTTGTCAGGGCCGAGGATCATCCTGGAGGCGTGGGGCATCATGAGCCCGATCCATGCGATGATCCCGACGAGCGAGACGGCGAAGGCGGTGATGGCGGTGGCGAACGTGATGACCACGATCTTGTACTTTTCCGGGTTTACCCCGAGTGTCCGCGCCTCCTCGTCGCCCATGGAGAGGATGTTCAGTTTCCACCCGAGCGCCCAGAGAACAAAGAAACTCACGAGGACCAGAGGGACAAAGAGAATTACGTCGTTCCATGTCGCGTAGTAAAATCCTCCCATCAGCCAGAAGACGATCTCCCTGAGTGCGGTGTCGTCCGCTATGTACTTGAGCAGTGAGACGAGAGCGGCAAAGATCGATCCAATAATGACGCCGGCGAGTATGAGGGTGATGACAGGGGTCTCACCGCGGACGCGGGCGAGGAGGTAGGCCATCGCCACTGCAAGGGCGCCGAAGGCGAACGCGGAGACCTGGATCGAGAAAAATATCGCGGGAAAGACGATCGCGAGCGCTGCCCCGAACGCCGCACCCGACGAGACGCCGAGGATATAGGGTTCGACCAGGGGGTTTCGGAAGACGCCCTGAAAGACAGCGCCCGCAATGGCAAGCGCCCCGCCGACCGAGGCGGCGAGGAGAACTCTTGGTACGCGGATGTTCCAGATGATGGTGTTGTGCAGTTTGGGCAGCGCGGTCACGTCGCCGAGGGTGAGATGGACGAGGATCGTATGGTACACGTCGGCGATCGTGAGATCGTATGCCCCGACGATGACGGCAATACATGCCGTTACAAAGAGAAGGACTGCGAGGGCCACAAGAACGGCGATCTTTCTCCCTTCACCAAATCCTTCGACGTGATCATAGCCGAGATTGGTAAGGAACTGTTTGAAGCCTGTCGATTCTGTCATGCGAGATCTTCCTGTCTGTGCGGGGCAGTGATGGTTTTATTTAATTTTGTAATAACTTTTGTGAACATATTATCATCTTATTTTTAAAATTGTGACTATAGAACATATAAATAATATCATTTCACGGTATTATTATGAAACGTAAGCCAGATGTTGTAGGGTCAGCCTTTTTATTCATCACCCTACTCTGTGCAGCCCTTGTCTGCGGATGCACAGGAACGACTGCTGATGTATCATCGACAGAAGATACAGCCGGTACACGGACAGTCACCGATATGCGTGGGGAGACAGTAGCGCTCCCGACAACGATCGAGCGGGTCGTCGCTATCGACGACGGGTTCGTCGAGGGCATCATGTACCGGTTTGGGATGCAGGACAGGATTGTCGGGCTTGGAGGTGCCTGTTGCACGAAGAACTATACCTATGCCTTCGAGACAACTGACGGCAGGACACACGAGTACCAGAACGGTATGAACCCGGTCAGGTACCTCATACCGGATCTTGTCGATCTCCCGGTGGTGGTCGAGAGCGGCACAGGGATCAATTATGAAACCCTCGCCTCCCTCGATCCCGACGTCGTCTTCCTCCGCATGGGAGCATCTTCGTTCAGGGCAGGGTCTGACGAAACCCTTGAAAAGACAATCCAGACAATCGATTCGCTCGGAATCCCGCTTGTCGTCCTCGTCGGCCCACCATACCAGGAACGCCCAGACGTAGACCAGATCGGCGAGGAGATCCGAGTTGTTGGTGAGGTATTTTCACGCCAGGACGATGCCGATACGCTTGCGTCTTATCTTGAAGGGCAGATTGCAGATATCCGTGAGCGCACAAAGGACATTCCTGAAGACGAAAAGACACGGATGATGCAACTTGGCCTCTCGCCGAGAGCCCGGCAGGGCGGCGGTGCAGGGATGGCCTGGGGCAGAGATACGATTGAGTCATATTTCATCGAGGAGATCGCGCATGCAAAGAATGTGTATGAGGGTACAGGCGCATTTGTTGTTCTTTCGACAGAACAGATCCTTGCGCTCGATCCCGACGTGATCGTTCTCCCGACGGCACAGGGCTACCACCCAGCGAGCGAACTCTATACTGCCCCATATTACCAGAACCTGCAGGAACTCTCGGCGGTGAAGAATCAGCGCGTCTATGCTCTCCCCTGGACTCCTTACAACTGGGCAAAGCGTCTTGAGTATCCAGTTGAGGCGATGGTGATCGCAAAGGCCGCGTATCCTGAGCGTTTTGCGGACGTCAATGTCGGGGAGTGGACGCTCGACTTCTACCAGGAGGTCTATGGTGTCGACGAAGCGACGGCAAAAGAACTCAGGTCGGTCCAGTGGCTTGATTGGACTGTGGAGGAGGGGTTCTAAACGATCCTCCCTCCTCTCTGAAATAGAAATCTGGATCTGATCTCTCTTATGTGAGCGTGGGTGGGGTATGGGAACCCCCTCTAAACAATTCTCCCCTTCGCCCCCCAGACCCCCCCCATCGCAGTCCCATGGTTCCGCTGGAAACGAACGAGAGCGAGTTCGAGAAGATCTTTGATCTTTGATGTGTGAGCGGAGATGAGAAACATGGGCTCTGTAGAAACCCTCACCTCTTGTGTGGGTGAGACGTGTGTCACCCGCCTTCCCACCTCTTTGGCCGGGGACGAGTGCCGCCCGGACCCCTGGTGAGATAGAGATGGAGCGGGGAAGGCAGAATAGATGACCATAAAGAGAGTGTTGCCGTCCTCGACCTATCGTGTGGCGGGGGGTTCGGGGGGCGGCCAGCCCCCCACCAGAGAGATGCATCAAGAGGATTGATACAGAGCCGAAACATGGATTGTTTCGATGAGTCCCTTAGACCCCTGGGGTGATGATTGGGCTGGGAAGGCACACCCAATGGACATGGAGCACATCCCAAAACTCTCTAGGGTTGAAGTTCTCCTCGAACTGAAGTGCTTCCTTCCAGAAATTCTCAACGCTCTCTTCGACCTGGGGGCAGGGCCCCCGGTGAGATGATGGGAAGGTGACGAATGCATGGGTGCGCGATAAAAAAGCTGGGATCTCTTCATTGTCGTCCATCGCTCTCAATCGATGAGGAGGAGGGCCAGAGATTTTTGGGATGACCTCATGACGAAGGGGCTGCGTACCCCGCACCATCTTGACGCGGGGTGTGTGGGAGCGCGGCCATCCCTCCGCAGAGAGAGTCACCGTGAAGAATTCTATAGACCCATGTAATGGAACCTTTTTTGAAATCCAGGTAAAGCCTGACCTTCACCTCCCCGAAAAAAACACCTTATAGATACACGGCCGATCTCATACAGGATGAAGGCGGCGAAGATGACCCCGGCCATGCGGCAGTTCTATGCGATGAAGGAAGAACACCCAGACTGCATCATTTTTTTCCGCATGGGAGACTTTTACGAGACATTTGGTCACGACGCTGAGGTGGTCGCCCGTGAGCTTGATATCGTGCTCACCTCGCGGGGAAAGGACAAGAACGGTGAGAAGATGCCCCTCGCCGGCGTCCCGTACCACTCGGCCGAGACCTATGTCTCCCGCCTTGTCGCACGGGGTCACCGCGTCGCGATCTGCGAGCAGCTCGAAGACCCCAAGAAGGCGAAGGGGATCGTGAAGCGCGGCGTGGTCCGGGTGGTCACGCCTGGCACGGTCATCGACGCCTCGATGATCGCCTCGCCCAGCGCCAGGTACCTGATGGCCCTCTCCCCTGACGGGAAGAGCGGCCGGTGGGGACTTGCCTTCCTGGACATCTCGACCGGGGAATTCTTCGTCGAGGAAGTCGGCGGAGACGGGACCGGCGACGACGAGGGCGCCCCGGTCCTCTCAGAGGTGGAGCGCTACCACCCGCACGAGTGCATCACCGGCACCCCCCTCCCAGACACCCTCACGACCCGCCTCTCCCTTGCCGGGGTGCTCGTCACCCCGTACCGCCCTGAGGCCTTCGCTCCGGCCAGGGCCCGCTCGCTCCTCCTTGAGCACTTCGGGATCAGGTCGCTCGACTGCTTCGGGTGCGAAGGGATGAAGGCGGCCGTCGGGGCCGCGGGGGCGGCGCTCAGCTATGCCACCGAGACCCAGTACAAGTCCCTCACCCACATCACCGGCCTCTCGGTCAGGGCCCCGGCCGACCGGATGGCCCTGGACGCGATCACGCTCAAGAACCTGGAGATCACCGAGACGATGCAAGGCGAAGGGAAGGAAGGGACGCTCCTCCACCTCCTCGACCGGACGGCGACCTCGATGGGGAGCAGGACGATGCGGCAGTTCCTGGTCAACCCCCTCCTCTCGCCGTCGGCGATCGACGCACGCCTCGATGCCGTGGAGTTCTTCTACCAGGACACCACCCTCAGGAGCGATCTGCGCGACGTGCTCAAGGAGTGCGCCGATATCGAGCGGATCGCCGGGCGGATCGCCTACGGGAACGCCACGCCCCGCGACCTCGTCACCCTCAAGACCTCGGTCGAGACCCTGCCGACGATCCGCACTCTCCTCGGCGGCGACCTCCCCGAACGGATCGCCGAGGCCCTCGGAGAGGTCTCAGACTTCTCGGCGGTGAGCGCTCTCATCGACCGGGCCATCGTCGACGACCCCCCGGCCAACACCAAGAACGGGGGGTTCATCAGGGACGGGTATGCTCCTGAACTCGACGAACTCAGGGAGGTCTCGGGTTCTGGCAAGACCTGGATCGCCAAGTTCCAGCAGCAGGAGCGGGAGCGGACCGGGATCAAGTCGCTGAAGGTGAAGTACAACCGGGTCTTTGGCTACTATATCGACGTGACCAAACCCAACCTCCACCTGGTCCCGCCAGAATACGAGCGCCGGCAGACGACCGCAAATGGCGAGCGTTTCATCACCCCTGAACTCAAGGAGAAGGAGTCGCTGATCACCCATGCCGACGAGCGTCTCCTCAGCCTGGAGGCCGAACTCTTCGCCGCCCTCCTTGTAGAACTCAACGCCTATGTCCCGGCCTTCCAGGAGACGGCGCGGGCGATCGGGCTCCTCGACGTCTATGCCGCCCTCGCCGAGGTGGCGGTGAGGAACAGGTATGTGCGCCCGACCCTGGACGACTCGGTGTGCACCGAGATCAAGGACGGGCGCCACCCGGTAGTCGAGGCGATAGTGCCTGGCACCTTTGTCCCAAATGACACCTGCCTCGACGGCGCCGGCGACCAGATCCTCATCCTCACCGGGGCGAACATGGCAGGCAAGTCCACGTATATGCGGGCGGTCGCCCTCATCACCGTGATGGCCCAGGTCGGGAGTTTTGTCCCGGCGGCCGCCGCCTCAGTCGGGATCGTCGACCGGGTCTTCACCAGGGTGGGGGCTTCAGACGACCTGGCGAGCGGACGGAGTACCTTTATGGTCGAGATGCAGGAACTCGCAAATATCCTGAACAACACCACCGACAGAAGCCTCATCGTCCTCGACGAGATCGGGAGGGGCACGAGCACGGTCGACGGCTACTCCATCGCAAAGGCGGTGCTCGAATTTCTCCACGGGACCGGGGCGAAGGGGCCGCGGACTCTCTTTGCCACCCACTTCCACCGCCTCATCGAGGTGGAGAAGGAACTGAGGCGGGTGAAGAACTACCACTTTGCGGTGAAGGAGGCCGGGGGCGAGGTGGTCTTCCTCAGGAAGATCGTGCCAGGGGCGACTGACCGGAGTTATGGGATCCATGTCGCCCGCCTCGCAGGGGTGCCGCGGGTCGTCACCGAGCGGGCCGGGGAGGTGCTCGAAGAGACGGCGCAGGAGGTGAGGAGCGGCGGGAAGGTGGCGCAGAAGTACTCGGCACAGATGTTCCTCTTCCCGCCGCAGGAGGAGGCCGACCCGGCCCCGGCACCCGGCCCCGCCCCCGCCGCCGCCAGGGCGCCGGCACGGGAGAGCCCGGTCCTCAGAGCGCTCCGCGACCTCGATCCTGACGCGATGACGCCGCGGGTCGCCCTCGAAAAACTCTATGAGTTGAGGGAGATGGCCAGGAAGGAGGGGTCGGCATGAATGTGGAGGACGCCACCATCCAGGTGCTTCCGACCGGGACGGTGAACCAGATCGCCGCCGGCGAGGTGGTGGAGCGCCCGGCCTCGGTGGTGAAGGAACTGGTGGAGAACGCCGTCGACGCCGGCGCCGGGCTGGTGCGGGTGGAGGTGACCTCAGACCGCCGGCAGGTCACGGTCGTGCGGGTCGTCGACGACGGGGTCGGGATGGGCCGGGCCGATGCGGTGCTGGCGTTCAAGGAGCACGCGACCAGCAAGATCCGGGAGATCGAGGACCTCGACCGTCTCCACACCCTCGGGTTCAGGGGCGAGGCGCTCGCAAGCATCGCCTCGGTCGCGGAGGTGACCCTGGTCACCAAACCGCGGGGCCGCGGGGTTCTTGTCGGGACGCGGGTGCAGGTCAGGGGCGGAACCGAACCCGAGGTCTCAGAGGTCGGGGCGCCTGAGGGGACGAGCGTGGAGGTGAAAGACCTCTTCTTCAACACCCCGGCCCGCCGGAAATTCCTCAAGACGCTCCACACCGAACTGGCCCATATCCACGGGGTCGTGGAGAAGACCGCCCTCGCCCACCCTGAGGTCGCCTTCCGCCTCTTCCACAATGGACGGGAGCGGATCGCCACCTATGCCGCCGACGACCTGAGAGAGACTGCCGGCGCCCTCTTCGGGACCGACCTCACCCGCGCCCTGGTGCAGGTGGGCGGCGGGAACCGGTTTGTGCGGGTCGGGGGTTTTGTCGCCCGCCCGTCGCATACGCGGGCCGACCAGTACCAGATCTTTCTCTCGGTCAACGGCCGTCCGGTCTACTCCGCCGGGCTTGTGCGGGCGATCAAGGAGGGGTATGGAACGCTCCTCCCGGCGAACCGTTTCCCGGTGGCCTTCCTCGCCCTCACGACCGAGGACGGGCTGGTGGACGCCAACGTCCACCCGACCAAGCGGCAGGTGCGCTTCACCCATGAGCGCGAGGTCTATGAGGCGGTGACCGGGGCGGTGCGGACGGCGCTCCATGGCGAGGACCTCCTCGTCGGGGAGCAGGAAGCTGAGGTCTTCACGCCGGCGCCGCACGCTCCGGCCTCTCTCCCCCCCCGCACCTCCTCCCCCGCCGTCCCCTGTCCTGGTGTCGGCGAGAGCCTGGCGCACTATGCGAAGTCTGACCGCCGCCTCCGCCAGACCCAGCTCCCACTCGCGGGCGCGGAGCGCAACCGCCTCCCCGAGGTCACGGTCCTCGGGCAGGTGGACGCCACCTATATCGTCGGCTCGACCGGCGGGCGCACCCTGGTGCTCATCGACCAGCACGCCGCCCACGAGCGGATCCTGTACGAGCAGGTGCAGGCAAAGCAGGCTGGCGGCCAGAAGACCCAGGAACTGATCGTCCCGGTGCTCATCACCTTCTCCCCGGCCGAGGTCGAACTCGCCCGAGAGGCCCTCCCTGTGCTTGCGGAGGAGGGCTTCGTCGTCGAGGAGTTCGGACCCTCGACCTTCGCGGTGAGTGCCATCCCGGTGGTCCTCGGCAAACTCGAAGAGCCAGAGGTGATCCGCGACCTCGTCTCCGCCCTGGTGCGCGAAGGCCCCTCAGACCCGGTGGGACGGCGGGAGGCGATCACCAGGCGGGTGGCCTGCCGGGGTGCGATCAAGGGCGGCGACCCCCTCACCCACGAGCAGATGCAGCGGCTCGTCGAGCAACTTGCGCATACCAAGAACCCCTACACCTGCCCGCACGGGCGGCCAACGGTGATTTTATTTTCGCCTGACGAGATGGCGGCGATGTTCCGGCGGACGTGATGGGGGGAGAGGCCGTCCCCGTCCGAACGATTTGAACAGTTGTCTCGTGCCGGGGGGCGAGTGCCCCCCGGACCCTCTATGGACAGAAGATAGGCGGGGGCGGCACGATGCTCCTCAATTTCTGTTCGCACCATGATCACAAGGAGAAGGATCAAGGATCAATCCTTCCACACCGTAGAGGACCGCGATATTGGATTTTCATCCCGTATGGTTGAAGCGTGCCCTCGCTTCATGCCGTCTTCTACACAATCCCGGTACGTTCGCTTCATTTATGGCATTCAAAATATAAT
>JAQVHG010000318.1 GCA_028696365.1 Methanofollis sp. | reverse complement strand
CCTCATCAGGAACTGCACCGTCTTCGAGCGTGAAGCCGGTCAGGTGGTCAAGAAAATGGCCAAGTATCAGCAGTTCAGGGCCACCAACAAAATCCTCAACCAGGTAACCGCCCCCAACCGCGAAGGAGGGTTTGTCTGGCACTGGCAAGGGAGTGGGAAGAGCCTCACCATGGAGTTCACCGCCGTTAAACTCCGGCGGAACGAAGCCCTCGCCAACCCGACCATCGTCGTCGTCACCGACAGGACCGACCTCGACCAGCAGATCCACGGCACCTTCCTCCACTGCGGCTTCCCCAACCCCATCAACGCCAGCAGCGCCGCCGACCTCAAGGAGACCCTCTCTCATCCAGTCGGCCAGACCGTCATGACCACCATCCAGAAATTCCAGGACGCCGCCGACGTCTACCCCACCCTCACTGAGGAAGAAAACATCTTCGTCCTCATCGACGAAGCGCACCGCAGCCAGTACAACATCCTGGCGGCCAACATGCGCAAGGCCCTCCCGAACGCCTGCTTCATCGGGTTCACCGGCACCCCCATCTCCCAGAAAACGCGCGACACCTTTGCCGAGTTTGGCCCCTGCATCGACCGTTACGATCACCGGCAGTCGGTCAAGGACAAGATCACCGTCCCGATCTACTATGAGAGCAGGTTGTCGCAACTCTCCATCACCGGCAACAATCTGAAAGATCTCTCTGAGCGCCTCTTCAGCGGCTACTCCGACGAACAGCGGACAAAGCTCATGAAAAAATATGTCACCACGACCGCCATCGCCATCGCACCCGATCGGATCAGAGAGATCTGTGAGGATCTGCTCGGCCACTACCAGACCAGGATCGAACCCAACGGATTCAAGGCCCAGATCGTCGCCCCCAACCGACTCGGGGCGGTTCGGTATAAGGAGGCGCTCGAAACCCTCGGCAGAGATGACTGTGCCGTCCTCATCTCCACGACGCACAACGACGAAGAACAGTTCAAACGCTACCGCACCTCCAATACCGAAGAGCAAGAGATCATCCGCCGGTTCAAGGAAGACGACGACCTGAATATCATCATTGTCTGCGACAAACTCCTCACCGGTTTCGACGCCCCGCAGGAACAGGTGATGTACCTTGACAGCCCCCTCAAAGAACACACCCTCCTCCAGGCCATGGGCCGGGTGAACCGGCGACACAAGGGCAAAGATTACGGGCTTGTGGTCGACTACTGGGGGCTTGACGACGCCCTCCAGGACGCCCTCAACATGTACGACGACGACGATGTCGAAGGAATGGTCCACACCGACTTCAAGAAAGAGATCCTTCCCCATCTCCAGGCAGCCCACCGTGCCGCCATGAACTTCTTTGCGCCGGTGCCGAGAGGGGGCGGGAAAGAAGACTACAAACAAGCCTGTATCGACTACCTCGAACCAGAAGACTATCGGGTCTCATTTGACCAGACATTCAAACGGTTCTCTCAGTTCCTCGACATGCTCCTCCCAGACCCTGAGGCCCTGCGCTATGTGCCAGACCTCAAATGGCTCGCCGACATCCGCATCGGAGCGCGGAACCGGTTCAGCGAGGACGACGACCCAATTGAGGATCTTGGGGCAAAGGTGCAAAAGTTCACCGACGACCATCTCAGGGCCGACGGGATCGTCAGGCTCGTCGAACCGATCTCCATCTTCTCGGCAGACTTCGAGACCGAAGTGGGACGACTCAATTCGGACGACGCCAAAGCGAGTACGATCGAGCATGCGGTCAAACGGGAGATTCATCTCAAACTCGATGAAGATCCGATCTTCTATGAAAGCCTTCTAGACCGTCTGAACCGGATCCTGGAAGAATACAAGCAGGATCGGATCACCAGTGCTGAGCGTCTCACCCACCTCACCGGGGTTCTCGACGATGTCAAACATCCGCAGAGGCACGCCGAGACTCTGGGTCTCGACCCCGAGGTCGCACCTTTCTATCGGGTGATGGCGGCAGATATCGAAGATCCAGAACCGCTCAAGGAGGCGGCGACAGAGATCTGTGCGGTCATCAAGGAACATGCCGTGATCGACTGGCAACAGAAAGAAGATACCAAGCGGGTGATGCGCCAGAAGATCAAGCGGGTGCTCAGGTCGGTCAGGTGTCCGAAGGACCGGGTCCAGGATATGGCCGTCAAGCTTGTCGAACTGGCCGCACGGAGATATCGGGGATGACCGAGACAGGGAGCATACAGTTTGGGACGACGACGATCCGCTACACCATCTCCTTCAGTCCGCGGCGACAGAAGGCGGCGATTGCGGTCTATCCAGATACAATGGTGACCGTGACGGTCCCGACCGGCACGCCCTCAGAAAAAGTCCATGATCTGGTCCAGAGGAAGGCACCCTGGATCCTCAAGCAAATCGAGGCGTTCGATCACCTTGCCATGATGGATGCCTCCAAGGAGTATGTTGGCGGCGAGACGTTTCTCTACTTGGGCCGGCAGTATCGGCTGAAGATTGTCGCCGGCGAGGGAAAAACGTCGGTAAAACTGGTGGGCGGGCATTTCGTAGTGACCGTGCCCGCAGATGTGCGTCCAGAGGAACAGAGGGATCTGGTCAGGAGTGCTCTCGGTGTGTGGTACAAAGAGCACGCCATGCAGCGGGTGCGTGAGGTGGTGCGTAGTTATGCGCGGCGTCTCCACCTCGACCCCCCTGAGGTGAGGATCAAGCATCAACTGAAACGGTGGGGGAGTTGCACCAAGGACGGGGTGCTCAACGTCAATGTCCTGATTCTTATGGCGCCGATGTCGCAGGTGGAGTAT
>JAQVHG010000317.1 GCA_028696365.1 Methanofollis sp. | reverse complement strand
GTGCCGACCGAGTATAAGCCGCATATCTTCGAGGCGGGGTATGGAAAGAATACAGGGTATGGGCTTTTCCTGGTGAAGGAGATTCTGGATATCACTGGGATGATGATCTCTGAGACCGGGCAGGAGGGCGAGGGTGCGCACTTTGAGATCGCGGTGCCTGAGGGGTTGTTCAGGACCAGGATAGCGCAGTGAGGACGGCCCCGACGACGGGGGGGATGACGAGGTTGTCGTCGACTGGGGAGAGGAGTTCGGCGAGCATGGCGGTAGCCGCGGCGATGAGGGCGGCAAGGGGCGGGAGAAGAAAGAGGAGGAGAGCGGCGAGTGCGAAGAACCCGCCGGCCGAGCCTTCAAGGGTTCGGCCGTTGACGAGGGGGTGGCGGCCGAGGGTGAGCCCGGTGATGGTGGCGGTTGAGTCGAGGACGGCAAGAGAGAGGACGGCGACGAAGGCGGTCTGGGGGTCGTAGACGATCGAGGAGAAGAGGGCGGCGGCCACGAAGTATGCGGCGCCTTTTCCCGGGATGGTCTCTTTGCGCTCGAAGGTCTCGACGATTGTGGAGAAGAGGGGGACGTGGTGGCCGCGGAGGATCGCTTCGGCGATGATGAGGCCGGCGATGAGGAAGGTGGCATAGATTTTGGGGGCAAGTCCTGGTATGGGGATGAGGAGGATTGAGGCGATGCCAAGACCGAAGACGAGGTGGACGGCCTGGCGCCCGAGTTCGCGCATGCTGGTGGATGGGTGGGGGATCTGATAAGTCTTGTCGGGTTCGCGTTTTTCGATGGGTTAATCCCTCATCTGGGGCAAAAGAATGGTATGGAGATTGAATACGAGGAGGTTGTCTGCAACCACTGTGAGGGTGCGGGGTGTATGTACTGTGAGAAGACCGGGAAGGTGCTGGTCAAAAAGCCTGCCCGGCGGTGTGAGCAGTGTGGGGGGACTGGGTGTATTTATTGCGGTTACACCGGGTGGGCCGGGGTGAAGGGGAAGTACGACTGATTGTCAGAGGCGTCGCCTTGCGATGAGGAGAGCGAGGGCGGCGGTGAGAAGGGCCGGTGAGGCCGCGGTGGCGGTTGGGGTCTCTGGGATCTCGGTCTCCTCGATCTCTTCGACCTGAGTGGTCGGTGTCTCTGCCGGTGTCTCTTCGGGCGTGTCGATGACGAGGCTAGGGCGCTGGAGGGTGACGGCGAGGGTGGAGTATGCGGCGCGGTCCTTCCCGAGGTCGTCTCGTGCGGCCGGGCGGTCTGAGGCGTAGACGGTGTAGGTGCCTGGGTCGATCCCGAGGCCGGCGGTCTTCCAGCGGTATCGCCACCTGCCGTCGTCGCCGGCGGTGACGGTGGTGAAGGTCTCTGGTCTATCGGTCTCGACTCGATCGAGGTTCACGAGGTCGACGCCCCCGGACGGGAGGTTCGGGCCGGTGAAGAAGAGGTAGACGGTCTCTCCTGCAGGCGCTGTGCCGGTGAGCGCCACCTCCTCTCCGAGGACGGCGCCGTCGGTGAGGGTAACGAGCGCAAGGAGGAGGAGGGCGGCAGATATTCGGTGCATGTTCCCACTTTTTTTAGATGAGGTTTGCGTAGACGATGCGGTCGGTGACTTCGGTGAACCTGGTGCTCTCGTCGGCGGTGAGTGGGGTGTCTCTGATCTCTTCGATCCTGAGGTCGACGGCGCCGTCGGCGTACTCGGCGACGATGGCGAGGTGGCCGGTGACGGGATCGCCAAAGATGGTCCTGAGTTCTTCGTTGTTGTCAAGGTCCTTGATGATGGCTGCAAGTGTCTTCAGCCTGATGCCTACACGTTTCACGTCATGCCCCCCGGTGTATGGATCTATCATTTCGTCCCCTCTATATAAATCTGGACGGTTCGCTGAAGAAAGGTTGATGTCGGTTCCATTCAGATATCAAACGGATCTGAGGCGGCATGATCGACGGGTGGATGCGGGAAAAGACTGAAGGGATTCTTTCACGGGTGGGGGCGGTCATCGGGAAGACTGGGGTGACGCCGAACATGCTGACGGTCACAGGGCTTGTTGTCACGGTCGGCGCTGCGGCTCTCATTGCCGTGGGGCATCTCATGGCAGCGGGGGTGGTCCTGGCCTTCGGCGGGCTTTTCGACGCCCTTGACGGTGCGGTGGCGAGGGCCAACGGGCAGGTAAGTCGGTTCGGGGCGTTCTTCGACTCGGTCCTGGACAGGTATGCTGAGGCGGTCCTCTTCGGCGGAGTTTTTCTTTATTGTGCCGGCGACGAGACAACGCAGGTTCTCACCTTTGCGGCCCTGGTCGGGTCCTTGATGGTGAGTTATACCCGTGCGCGTGCCGAGGGGCTTGACGTCGAGTGCAGGACCGGGCTCTTCACGAGGCTTGAGAGGATGCTTGTCCTCATCATTGGGCTTCTCACCGGTTTTCTGGTCCCGGCGATCTGGATCCTTGCGATCTTCACCAATCTCACGGCGGTGCAGCGGGTCTGGCATGTCCGCACGGTGACAAGGGAAGGGTGAGGTACCTGAAAGATCGGCTCTGTAGAATGAATCTCTCTGGCGGGGGGCTTGGCCACCCCCCGGACCCCTATCGTGGTTCTCGGGGGCCCCCCAGGGGCAGCGCCCCCGGCAAAAGGGGTTAGGAAGGTGGGTGACACATGTCACCCCCACACAATATGTGAGGGCTTCTACAGAGCCGAAAGATCGCGTCGATTTCCAGGGTTTCTCCTGCCCTCTGGATAGGCGCACATAGGGGCGGATATCAAAATATCCCTTGCACTCATATCACCCAACAGCATGCGAGGACAT
>JAQVHG010000035.1 GCA_028696365.1 Methanofollis sp. | reverse complement strand
TTCCTCGTTCTTCCCGAATAGACCCCTGAGAAACCTGAACATCACCGATCCTATCGGTGGCGGGGTATATAGGGTTTGAGGGGATCGGTGCTTCATCTGTCCAGGTGCAGCAGAGTCTCGCGCATAGAGGCGGGAGCACTCCCGCGGTATTTCGCAGAGATATTTTCCAATCGCGGACACTTTGAGAATCTGACATGAACCTCGGGTTCAAGTTCGTGGATCCTTCCCTCCTATGAAGGACCACCATCTCATGTCATGGCCGCCCCATCTTTCTTCACATCTAGAGGTTTGAGGGGGAGGGTCAGGCGATGCACATCACGCCAATGAACTAAAGAACGGCTCTGTAGAAATCCTCTTGATGAATCTCTCTGTCGGGGGGCGGCACGCCCCCTGGTGGAGGATAGGGTTTAGAAATTCAGGAACGAAAAAATTCAGTTCAAGATCATTTTCAACCCTCGTGAGGTTTGGGATATGTTCCAAGAAAAAAAATCTCCCGCCCCGCTCAGAACGAGTCGATCGAGATCCCTTCAAACGTATCAGCGATCTCCCTGACGTCCTTGACCCCGAAGGCCGTCTGGACCGAGACGATATCGAGTTCGCTCGCGCACGAGCACATATAATCTAAAATATCGATGGAGAGCTCACGGTGCTTGCGGCTCTTGCGGAGTTGGTCGGTGAGGTGCGCCACTGTCTCAGGCGGTTCCATCCTGAGTTTTGCAAGGGAGAGGACGCACATGAAGATCCTGGTGAGGTTCCGGTCAGGTCCAGTGATCGTCTCAAAAAAGTTCTTGAGCACCTGCGCCTGGTAGACCTCGCCACCCATGGGTGAAGATCATCCTCAGAGAGTGAAAAAGGTAGCGGTTTGATGCAAGTGCCAAATCGAGAACGAAAAGTCGTCACCAGGATGTCATCGAACGAGATCTCTCCCCTCGCGTGAAGATGACATAGGGAGCGGCACCATCCTCTTCATGATCCCGCCCCACAGAAAAACAAAACATCTTTGCGGCTCTGTAGAAATCCTCTTGATGAATCTCTCTGGCGGGGGGCGAGCCACCCCTCCAGACCCGCCGCGACACGATAGGTCGAGGACGGCAGCACCCCCTTTATGACCGTCTATTCTTCCATCCCACCCTCATCCGGGGTCCCTGGGGCCCGTGGGCTATGACCGGAGGGAGTTTGAGAAGATCTTTATCTTAGAGCATATCCCAAAACTCCTTGAAGTTTGATCTGCGCCTGAACTGAAGCCTTTCCGTCCAGAAATTCAGAACCCTCTCCTCCACCGGGGGCTTGCCGCCCCCCGGACCCCCTGTTGATGAAGATTGGCAGGGGACCGCATCCCGTCGTCACGATCATCGCTTTGCCTTCCCGGCCCAATCGTGCTCCCGGCACGGTGGTGTTGGAAGGCATGAATGCATGGTATCCTTATCATATCCATTGCTATCTTCTGAGACGGAGAGATCAGGAGAGTTTTGGGATGACTTCTTCGATTGGAGCCCCCGACGCGATTCAGGGGAGAAGGCGGGAGAATCACGCTCATGCCAAAAATTGATGAGGGTTTTCTACAGAGCCGGAATGACGTGTCACCAAGGCCCCACTCACTTCTTGGTGCTGACGATCTTGATGATGTCGCCGTGCTTCAGTTCAGTGGTCTCTTTGATCCGCATATTGGTCCTGGCATCGACGGCGTACAGGAACCCCTCGCCGATATCGGTGTGGACCTGGTAGGCAAGGTCCCTGGGGGTGGAACCCTTCGGCATCAGGAAGGCGTCAGGAAGGACCCGGTCCTGCTTGTCGGTGAAGTGGCGCTCGTCTTCCACAGGGTAGACGATAATCTGGTCGAGGAGTTCGAAGACCGCCCGGTCGATCGCCTGCTGGACTCCAGTCCCTCCGTGCTCGGCCATCAGAGCGGCGAGTTGCTCGAGCCCGGCCCGCTGCTGGGCTGAGAGGTTGGAGTCTTCGTTGATCGTAAACGAGGGGTCGCCAGGGATATAGTGGATGAACCCACCCTCTGCGGCCATCCGCAGGGCGAGTTCAGCGGCGGCGCTGCTTACGATCCCTCCCATCTCGGTGAGGTCGCCAAGGAGGGCCTTGTCTGCGGTGTCCATCTTGTTCGCGACAAAGAGAACCGGCTTGTTCTTTGCAAGTAGGATCTCGCAGAAGGGGACGAGGTCTTTGATCTCTGAGCGCTGCAGGTCGATCCCAAGTTCATTCTCTGCATGGAGCGAGTCCTCGTAGGTGATCCCGAGGCCTGCAAGCACATCGGCCACACCGTCGTGGATATTGTAGTTCTTCGACTGGGCCTGACGCTGGATCCTAGGCCAGTGCTTTGCAAGGATGCCGTGGACCCACATCGTCATCTCGACGCCTAGAAACTCGATGTCCTCCCTGGGGTCATGGCTCCCTGGGTCGACCGGATTGCCCTCCTCGTCAGTGGCGCCGCTCGCGTCCACCACATGGAGGATCGCGTCTGCCTGCCTGAGGTTGTCGAGGAACTGGTTGCCAAGCCCCCGCCCCTTATGGGCGTCGGGCACCAGGCCAGCCACATCGATGAAGGCGATCGGGACAAAGCGCACGCCGTCCTGACACTGGGTGCACCCCTCGATGCCGAGTTCTTTGCACGGGCATGTCGTCCGCACATAGGCAACGCCGTGATTGGCATCGATGGTGGTGAACGGATAATTGGCGATCTCAACCTGCGCCATGGTCGCGGCCTTGAAGAATGTCGATTTGCCGCAGTTTGGTTTTCCTGCCAGTGCAAGCGTAATCATAACAATTCACTTTTACCTTTGTACTCTTATTAATCTGGTACCATGGGCTATATTACACGGAAGACGTATTATTTCACCGAGCCCGGTGAGGCGAATACCGAGGACGCCGCCAGGTTCGCAGTTGAGCGCGCAGGAGAAGCAGGGATCAAGACCATCGTCGTGGCCTCCTCCACCGGGAAGACCGCCCTCGCCTTCCTGAGGGCGATGGAAGGGACCGACCTCCACCTGGTGGTCGTCACTCACGTCGTCGGCTTCTCCAAACCAGGGGTCTGGGACTTTGATCCTGAGGCGGCCGCAACCCTGCGTGCGGCGGGCGCCAAGATCGTCACCGGCACCCATGCGCTCTCCGGCCTGGAACGGGCGATCTCAAGGTCGCCAAAACTCGGCGGGTCCTCGAGGACCGAGGCGATCGCCGAGGCGCTCAGGCGGACCGTCGCCGTCGGGTTGAAGGTGGCCGTTGAGTGCTCGCTCATCGCCGCCGACCAGGGTGCAGTCAGGATAGACGAGGAGGTTATTGCCGTGGGAGGGACCGCTACTGGTGCCGACACCGTCTGTGTCATCAGGCCGTCGCACACGGCCTCGTACTTCGACCTCCAGGTGCGCGAGATTGTCGCTATGCCACGGAACCGGTGAACCAGGATATGATACTCGCATCCCTCAAGGACGCCGTCGGCCTGCTCAAAAAATACCCGGCATTCTGGGTGGCAGGCATCGTCGCCGGCGTGGCCCTCTGCATCGATCTCTACCTCCAGTTCACCGGAGAAGTCTTCTTTGCGAGCAAGATCCTGCTGCTCGGCCTGCTCATCGTCCCCTTCTTTGCGGCCGGGGCATATGGAGGCGCCCACCGTGAGGACCAGAGTATGGCTGTCTTCCTTGAAGAAGGGAAGAAAGGCTACTTCAGGATCCTCCTCCCGGCAATCGTGCTCCTGCTTGCTGCAGTGGTGACGCTCATCCTCCTCGCGATCCCGATCACCTTGATCCTGGGAGAGGGCGCCATTGCCACAGCCGGGTCAGCAATCTTTGGTGTCATCCTCTCCTTTGCCTTCTTCGCCTACTTCTACGACGTGGCGGCAGTCACCGAAGAACTCGGGGTCTTTGCCTCACTCCAGCGGAGCGGCGCCGTGGTACTCACCAGACTCTGGAAAGTGCTCCTCTTCTATGTCACCAACCTCATCGCCCTCTTTGTCCTGGGCTTTGGGGTGCTCACCGCGTGGAGCATGCTCATGTACGATAAACTCGCGCCTCTCATCGAGAGCGGGGAGACTTTCGCCTTCGACACCGCAAATGCCACTGCCGCACAGGCACAGTTCACCGCCCTCCTTGGCCCTGATGGGGCTATGATCACTGCGATCACCTATGCGGCGATCGTTGCCCTCTTCGTTCCCTTTGCCCTTGCGTTCAAGGCAGCCTTCTATGCCAGGCAGGGTAACGGGATCGAGGTCGGAGGAGTCGAAGCCCCGATGCAAGGCGAGTATGACGAGAAGGGACGGTGGTATAAGTATTAATTGATCGGCTCTGTAGAACCCCTCACCTCTTGTGTGGAAGAGACGTGTGTCACCCGCCTTCCCACCTCTTTGGCCGGGGGCGATTGCCCCCGGACCCCCGGGCCCAGACCCCCGGGACCACGATAGGGTCAGGAAGGCAGAATAGATAACCATAAAGAGAGTGTTGCCACCCTCCCCCCTTCGTGTTGCGGGGGGTTCGGGGGGCGGCAAGTCCCCCAACAGAGAGATACATCAAGAGGATCTCTACAGGACCAATTGATCCTTTTTTTGAGGAGTTCGCTAGAAAAACAGCGTGGTGTTTTTGATGGTAACCCCTCATTTTTCTATCAGGCTTGTGCTCTGATTGAATCTATCACCCCTCTTTCTCACGCAAAGGAGTCCTAAATTCATCTCCTCGCGACATGGAAGTGGATTGGAACAATGAGGTTCGAGAAGATCTGTGATTCTCAATCTACGACCAGAAGAAATAGAACAGATCCAGAGATATTCGTTAGCTAGGATTTAATCTCTCCAGGGTGCAAGAGAAGAGTAGACATTTGGCTCTGGAGAAACCCCTTAGATCCTGTCTGAGTAACCTTCTGATCGCGTGGGTTTCCCCCTCTTCGTGCCGGGGGTTGCTGCCTCCCGGTCTCTCCGCCGCACGATTGGTCGTAATCGGCAATTTCTCTTCAGGGAGTTTGAACACGCCTTCCCGGCTCAATCTTCATCCTGGGGGTCCGGGCGGCACTCGCCCCCGGCATGAAGAGATGGGAAGGCGGGAGAGTCACACGTGCACCCATAAAGGGGGAGGGTTTCTACAGAGCCCGTGAAAGAAAATCTTTGATTTTCCATGCACGAGAAATTAAAAATTTTCCTGACAGAAAAAATATGAAAATATTTTATCGTGCACAGAAAATGCTCCGCACTTTTTTGGCGGAAGATCTTTAATCTTCCGTATATCCTGTTCTTCAAGGCCGACCGACCCTCCGCCAGAGAGAACCACCCAGAGGACTTCTCTGGAACGCACAATATCAGCGTTGTAGAAATCCTCTTGATGTATCTCTCTGGCGGGGGGCTTGCCGCCCCCCGAACCCCCTGCCACACGATAGGTCGAGGACGGCAGCACTCTCTTGATGGTCATCTATTCTGCCTTCCTATTCTCATCATGGTCCTGGGGGTCCGGGGGCAGCGCCCCCAGCCGAAGAGATGGGAAGGCGGGTGACACACCTCTCACCCACACAAGAGGTGAGGGGTTCTACAGAACTAAAATATCCTCAAAGTACGAGCACCAGCACCGCTGCAAAGAGCCCGCCGCCCAGGGTTGCGATGAAGTTGGTGCCCGCGTTTCCAAAGACGCCACGGTTCTCCAAGGTCGCCCCGACCAGGCTGTCCAGGTTGGTGCCGATAAACCCCGCGAGCGTCCCGACGACCGCGATAAAAGGGTCGGCCACCCCAAGGGCCCAGGCGGTGAGGGAGACAAACGCCGCCGCACCAAGTCCTGTGACCTCACCAAGGAGGGTCACCCCGCCGTTCGTGCCTGGCGGCACCGGTCTGAGGGTGGTGATGAGGTGCGGTGTCCCGCCCATCACCCCGACCTCTGAGGCCACCGTATCGGCGGCGGCAGAGGCCACGCTCCCAAGGAAGAGGGCGACACAGGCCGGGTGGCCGGTGATCCCGTACAGCACCGCACCGACCGTGGCGACAAGCCCGTTGGCAAAGACGTTCAGGTAGCCCCGCACCCCGCCATGGGACTGGGCGACCCCGAGGTCTATCTTCTCCCTGTACTTGAACCTCGTCGTCGCAGACCCCAGGATGAAAAAGACCAGCATGACGAAGAACCAGCGGACGTCGGCGAAGACGATGAGAAGGAGCCCGATGATCGCCCCTGAGAAGAGGCCAGAAAGGTCTGCGGCCTTGAACCGGTACGAGAGGTAGCCAAAGACGAGGGCGATGACCAGTGCCAGCAGGAGCGACTGGAGGTCGACTGAGTAGCCGATCTCAAAGAAGAGCTGCTGGGCCATGGCCACGCCAAGGGCCTCGATCATCAGGGCGTCCTCGCGGCCGACGAGTGCGGCTCTCAGGAAGACTGCAACAAGCGCCCCGATGAGGACAGTGAGCGGGGAGAAGACCCCAAGATAGGCCATCGCAAGGACCGCTCCTACGCTCCCTGTGACAATATAGGCAAGATATGACTTGGGTGTCTCTCCAGTCACCCTGAAGGCGAACTCGCCAAGGACGACGATCGCTAAGGTCGAGGCAAAGACCGCCAGGGAGAAGAGACCAAGCCCATACAGGAGGGCCGTGACGATGATCGAGACTGCGACATACCGCGTCCCCTTGATGAGGAGGAGAACGCAGGAAAAGAGGATCACCAGCAGAGAGAGGAGCCATGCTGGCTGGACCAGTGGGGCTATAAGGATCCCAAAGATCGCAAGGACAGCAGCCAGTGCGGGTCCGATCTCCTGAGTCATCCAGATGATCATTTGAGGTTCATCAAAATGAACTTTGTAGTCGAAAGAGAGGTAGCCTCCCCTGATCTCGCCCCACTCCATTCCTGGGAACATGCCCGCGCCCACTCTAGGGAGCTTCACACTACATGAGAAGAGGTCCTCACCTCTCTGTCGCGCACCCCCCATCGCCTTCTTCCATCCCACACCGGAGGCTCTCTCTGCAGGGGGGGGCGTGGCCGCCCCCCGAAACCCCGCGTCAAGATAGGGTGAGGTATCGCAACCCCACCTTCATGGTCGTCCATGCTGTCTTCCCGTCCCCCTCTTCATCCCGTGGGCCCGGCGGCAGAGCCCCCCAGATGCGTATATGACAGAGGGAGGTGATAGAATCATGCTCGCCCCCATAATGGGGAAGGGTTTCTACAAAACCAAAAATTTTCTCAAGATTCCTTCAGTCGCATTCCCCGGGCCCCCCGGGATGGCGATTGAGGCGGGAACGCATATTTGATGATCCAGAAGAGGGTGTGCCCATCCTCCTCTCTATCTTCTGTGGGAGTATTTAGGGGCGGCACACCCCCCAGGAGATACAGAGTGTGATCCCAGTGAAGGGTCGCCCTGGATAATTTTCAGGACACCTTCCCCATCTCATTACGAGAATATCTACCCAGAAAGAATTCATCTCCACAAATAGATCCAGATGGCCGGCACCATGCAAAACACACAGAGATGAAGCCTCTGCTCAGAGGAGAAAATCTAGGACGGCGACTCCATTCCCTCCCCCCTCATCCCCGAGAGTTAAAAACTTGAAAATACAATAGGAAAGAAGATGTCATCCTCGCATACGATCCCTAAAAACTACGACTTTCGGGAAGTGGAGGAGCGGTGGCAGCGCACGTGGCGCGACGAGGACAATTACTTTGACCCCGACTCGAAAAAGCCGAGGTTCATTATCGATACCCCCCCGCCATACCCCACCGGCAACTTCCATATCGGAAACGCCCTGAACTGGTGCTATATCGACTTCATCGCCCGTTACAAGCGGATGCGTGGCTACAACGTCATGTTCCCACAGGGCTGGGACTGCCACGGCCTTCCCACCGAGGTCAAGGTCGAGGAGATCCATGGCATCACCAAGAACGATGTCCCGCGTGAGGAGTTCAGGCGGCTCTGCCGGGAACTCACCCACGAGAACATCGCAAAGATGCGGACCACCCTGCGGCGGTGCGGGTTCTCGACCGACTGGAGCCACGAGTACATCACAATGCTCCCTGAGTACTTCGGGAAGACACAGCTCTCGTTCCTGAGGATGCTCGAGAAAGATTACATCTACCAGAGCGAGCACCCGGTGAACTTCTGCACCCGCTGCGAGACGGCGATCGCCTTTGCCGAGGTAAACCACGAGGCCAGGGAGACGAAACTCAACTTCTTCGACTTCGACGGCCTTGAGATCGCGACCACCAGACCTGAACTCCTTGCGGCCTGTGTAGCTGTCGCCGTCAATCCAGACGACGAGCGCTATACCGACCTCGTCGGGAAGAGTCTGACCGTGCCTCTCTTCGGCCATGAGGTCAGCGTGATCAAGGACGGAGACGTCGACCCTTCCTTCGGGTCAGGCGCCGTGATGATCTGTACCTTTGGCGACAAGCAGGACGTCCACTGGTGGAAGAAATATGGTCTTCCTCTCAGAAAGGCAATCGATCGGAAAGGGAGGATGACCGCGCTCTGCGACAAATATGAGGGGATGACGGCGGAAGAGTGCCGCGCGGCGATCCTCGCCGACATGGAGAAGGACGGGATCCTCAAGAGGCAGGAGACGATCGAGCAGCGGGTCGGGACCTGCTGGCGGTGCAAGACGCCGATCGAGATCCTCTCTGAGAGGCAGTGGTTTGTGCGGATCAAGCCCGAGAAGATCCTGGAGGCCGCAAGGGAGGTTCACTGGTATCCTGAGCACATGCTGATGCGCCTCGAGAACTGGGTCGAGCAGATGGAGTGGGACTGGTGCATCTCGCGCCAGCGGATCTTCGCCACCCCGATCCCGGTCTGGTTCTGCGCACAGTGTGGTGAGATGGTCCTGCCTGACGAGGCCGACCTGCCGATCGACCCGACGGTGGACCGCCCCAAGCACCCATGTCCCAACTGCGGGTCAGAGGAGTTCGTGGGCGAGGACGATGTCCTGGACACCTGGATGGACTCTTCGATCTCGGTCTTAAATCTCACCGGATGGGACGGAAGCGGGACGCCGGCGATCTTCCCGGCACAACTGCGCCCCCAGGGACACGACATCATCAGGACCTGGGCCTTCTACACCATCCTCCGCTCGGTGGCTCTCACCGGCCAGCGGCCGTGGGACGGGATCCTGGTCAACGGGATGGTGCTGGGCGAGGACGGTTACAAGATGTCCAAGAGCCGCAACAACATCATCCCGCCTGAGACCGTGCTCGACAAGTACGGTGCCGACGCCTTCAGGCAGTGGGGAGCGATGGGCTCTGCCACCGGGCAGGACATCATGTTCAACTGGAAGGACGTCGTCGCGGCGTCCAGGTTCCAGACCAAGATGTGGAATATCATCCGCTTTGTGCTGACACAGATCGAGCGCGAGCCGGTGGACGAGGCAGCCGAGGTGACCGAACTCCTGGACCGCTGGCTCCTGGTGAAACTCTCACAGACGGCGGCCGAGGTCACGAACGCCTTTGAGACCTATCAGTTCGACCAGGGGCTCAAGGCGATCAGGGACTTTACGAGAAACATCCTTGCCGACGACTATATTGAGTTGGTGAAGGGGCGGCTGTACTCTGACGCCCCTGAGCGTGCGAGCGCCTGCCGCGCCCTGACCATCACGGTCGACGCCCTCTGCCGGATGATCGCCCCCTATACCCCGCACTTCGCCGAGGAGTGCTGGTCCCAGTTCATGGAGGGCTCGGTGCTGAAGCAGCCGTGGGTGGACTTCGCGGTCGACGACCCGGAGGCCGAGCGGATCGGCGCCCACGTCGTCGCCCTCACCGCAGAACTCCGGCGATACAAGCACGACGCCGGACTTGCCCTGAACGCCCCCTTCGGGAAGGTGAATATCTATGCGCCAGAACGGATCGACGACTCAGGCGATGTGGCCCGTGCCCTCAATGCCACGGTCGCCTGGAAGACCGGCGAGCCGAAGCTCGAGAAGTCAGTGGCCGGCGTCGCTTTCAACATGGCAGTGGTCGGCCCGACGCTGCGCAAGCAGGCGAAGGCCTTCATGCAGGCGGTCGAGGCCCTCCCGCCCGAGGCCATCGTCACCCCGCCGGCGACGGTGAGCATCGACGACGAAGAGGTCTCGGTCCCAGAGGACGCCTTCACCCCGAAGTTCGCCTTCTCGGTGGAGGGCGAAGAGGTCGAAGTGCTCGACTTCGACGAGGTGACGGTCACGCTGCGGCGTGACTGAGCCTTCGGGCCTGTAGTCAACCACCTTCCTCCATCTTCTCGCCGGGGGCGTTGCCCCCGGACCCCCAGGATGAAGATATGGACGGGAAGGCACAATCAATGACCATGAAGAGCGCACTGCCAGCCCCCGCCTATCGAATCGCGCGGGGGGTTTGGGGCAGCCAGCCCCCCGCAGAGATATTCATAAAAGTTTTCTACAGAGCCGAACCTTCTAACTTTTTTTGGTGCCGACGATTTGTGACGGGCACGGTTCTGGGGAATTGCTCTGCTGGAGAGTGAACCATCGGCGACCGCACCCGGCCCTCACTACCTGATAGGGAGAGGAGGGCACGAGCCTCATCACGATCTCTCTTCTTGCCTTCTCGACCCCATCGCCATCCCAGACCCCCCACGATGAAGATAGCCGAGAGGCGGGGATTGCGTGAGGTCTCCAACGATTCTCCTGTCTTGAAATGAGACCAAAAGTGACGAGAAATATTCATCCCTCATGCTTGGAGCCAGGGGTTCATGCCCGATTCTACACAACCAGAATATCTTCAGTGTGCTCCCTTGGAGGACAGAGCACGAAGGGAGGAGTAGTTACAGGTACTGCGCAAAATCGTCAGGGTCGATCTTCGCCAGTTTCAGGACGCCGCGAAGAGTGCCGGTCTTCAACTCCCTGTGCAATGGGACGACAGTCCCCACTTTTCCTGCTGGTGTCTCTTTTGAGAGACGTACATGGCTTCCAAATCGTCCGCTGACGGTGAAGCCGCACTCTTTTGAAAGGATTTTTATCACCGTCTCGCCAGAGACCGGTTTACGCCCCGGCACTCCCGGCCACCTCAAATGTCGTGATGATGGGCTTTCGTCCCTCTTCAAGTGGGAATTCAGCAAGATACAACTCGGTGGCCTCCTTGAGGTTTGCGACCGCCTCTTCCACCGTCTCTCCCTGACTGACGGTTCCCACTTCCGGGCATTCTGCAACGTACATATCCTCTTCCCTGTAGAGCACGGCTGTGAATGTCTTCATGATCTCGCCCCCAGGGGATCATCACCCTTCAGAGAGATAATACTGATCGAGTGTGCACAGGGACTGTGGCGCTGCCCCGAACTCACCCCCAGGGGAGAGAACCAGGCCCTATTATCACTCCCCTCCATGACTGATCATACCATGCCAATCGATCAGATCCCGATCGGGAAATTCTCCCACCTGACCAGACTCTCAAAGAAAGCGCTGCACTGTTATGATCAGAAAGGCCTGCTGGTGCCGGTGGCAAAGGACCTCTGTTCAGGCTACCGGTATTATGCGATCGCCCAGATCGACCGGGCCGTCAGGATCCGCGCCCTTGCTGGCCTTGGGTTCTCGCTGGACGAAGTGGGGGCCATCCTCGACGCCATGGATCGGGGGGAGTCCGGGGTCGTTGCCGGACTCATGCAGATGCGGCGCCGTGCCGTCAGACAGGAGATCGATCGGTTGCATGGGATAGAACGGGTGCTGTCGTCGACAGACCCACTGAAGGAGTTGTTCAAGATGTCACTCTCTGAATGGACAATCAAGGAAGTCGCGCCCCTGCGCGTCATCTCAACCCGCAAGAAAGGAGCATATGCAGAGGTCACCGGCCCGATGATCGAGAAACTCTGCCAGGAGGTAGCACTCCCGGAGAACAGAAACGCCATGGTGAAGGTCACCGGCACCGTCATCTCGATCTGTCATGCAGGAGACGAGGAGGGGAACGACTGCGACGTCGAGGTGGCCCTTCCGGTCGCGGGCGCGGTGACGGTCAATGAACCAACCGTCGAGGTGCGGGT
>JAQVHG010000316.1 GCA_028696365.1 Methanofollis sp. | reverse complement strand
CCGATCTGTTCCTCCCGACCGTCAACGATAGTTCTGCGCTTGAACCTGTTGTCCGTTGTCTCGCGACACAGCGGCAGACGGTGCGCCACCTCGGCATGGCGCGGATCGCTCTTGAACGCGCCGGTGATCTGGTCTTCTGGCTGGATACCGAGGGGAGTTTTGTCTATATCAACGAGACTGCCTCCGCTCTTCTGGGCTACTCACGCGAGGAGTTTGCGACGATGACGCTTGCCGATATCGATCCTGGTTTCCCGGCAGAGCGATGGCTCGAGGCCTGGAAGGAGATGAAATGGCGTCGACGTGTGTCCCAGGAGTCTTCCCACCTGACGAAGGCGGGGAAGACGATCCCCTTGGAGATCAGTGGGGAATATCTTCTTTTTGACGGCACGGAATATCTCTGCGCGATCGCCAGGGATATCTCTGACCATAAACAGGCGGTGGCGGCGGTGCGGGAGGCGAACAGAAAGCTCAATCTCCTTTCCGGCATCACGCGCCACGACATCCTCAATCAGGTCACCGCCCTCTCTGGCTACCTTTATCTCCTCGGCCGCGAGGTGGAGGGGGCGGACAACCCGGCGGTGCAGAAGTATCTTGATCGGTGTCAGACGGCTGCAGAGACGATCCAGCGCCAGATTTCGTTTACCCGTGATTACGAAGAGTTGGGCGTGCACGGACCTGCGTGGCAGTCGGTGAACGAGGTTGCACGGCATGCGGCGGCCACGGTCCTTCCAGGGCATCTCGACTTCAGGGCCGAGGTGGGGGGGCTGGAGGTCTATGCCGACCCGATGCTGGAGAAGGTCTTCTTCAACCTCCTGGAGAATTCTGTCCGTCACGGGGACGGCGTGACCTGGGTGGAGGTTGGGTTCTCAGGGAATAAGCGCGGCGGGGTCATTGTCGTGGAGGACGATGGTGTCGGTGTCCCTGATGCAGAGAAATCTTCGATCTTTGAGGTGAGGTTTGGCAGGAAGGCCGGGGGATTCGGGCTTTTTCTGGTGCAGTCGATCCTGGGCATCACCGGGATGACAATCGCCGAGACCGGACGGGAGGGTGAGGGGGCGCGCTTTGAGATCAGGGTGCCGCCTGGAGGATACCGGGTTCATCCTGAAGAAAAGGGATAGGAATCTCCAGACCCCGGATGACCGGTCCCGGACCGTACCTCTATCATCCGGCCCCGCCAATATCCTTCCACGATGCAGGGCATGGACGACGAGATAGAACAGATGCGAACATATGTGGAGACCGCCCTCGAAGCCTCAGGGTCGCACGGCTTCGACCATATCCTCAGGGTCACCCATCTCTGCGAGGCGATCGGCCGGGCCGAAGGTGCCGATATGCGGGTGCTCATCCCGGCGGCGCTCTTCCATGACGTTGCTCGGCCCATGGAGGAGGAACGCGGGCTCCGCCATGAGGAGGAGGGGGCGCGGGTCGCGGAAGCGTACCTCGGGGCCGTCCACTACGACCCTGTCCTCATCCCGGCAGTCGCCCATGCCATCCGGACCCACCGCTACCGCTCCCACGCCACGCCCGAGACCCTGGAGGCAAAGATCCTCTCTGACGCCGACAAACTCGACGCCCTCGGGGCGGTCGGCGTTGCCCGGACCTTTCTGCGGGCAGGGGAGCACGGCGGCGGGATCCAGGACGCCATGGACCATATCGAGGAGAAACTCCTGAAACTGAAGGGCCTGATGTACACCGAGGGTGCGAGACAGATCGCTGAAGAGCGGCATGCGTTTCTTATGAGGTTTGTCGAGAATATGGAGGGGGAGATGGGAGGTGTGGGGTGGCGTCGGTATCTGGTGTAGGGATGTGGGATGAATTTTGCTGGGCGTCTCTTCGACAAGGGACGGTGATCCCTGGCCAGCCCGCCACAGACTGGTTTCAATCCTTATTGTAATGGATCAGCCTCTTCGACTATCTGGCCACAGTCCCGATCCGAGCAGGTCCGACCGGTTTCAATCCTTGTTGTAATGGATCAGCCTCTTCGACCCTCCAGTGCGGCGATCCCCACAACCTGATCCTGGGAGTTTCAATCCTTGTTGTAATGGATCAGCCTCTTCGACTCTCGTAGGGGATAGGAGGACAAACAACGGGAATTCGAGTTTCAATCCTTGTTGTAATGGATCAGCCTCTTCGACCTCGGTGTGATGATGGTGGCCAGGATGTGTTACACTCAGTTTCAATCCTTGTTGTAATGGATCAGCCTCTTCGACAAACATAGCATGTTATATGTTTCTGGACAAACTTGAAAGTTTCAATCCTTGTTGTAATGGATCAGCCTCTTCGACGACCCGTCTGTATCATATCCCGTGCGACTTCCGAGGTTTCAATCCTTGTTGTAATGGATCAGCCTCTTCGACTCGTCGGGGCGTCGGGTATATCGGAGTCGCCGGGCAGCGTTTCAATCCTTGTTGTAATGGATCAGCCTCTTCGACGCACTCGATGTGCTCGATGCTCTCGACCCCGAGGATGTTTCAATCCTTGTTGTAATGGATCAGCCTCTTCGACACCTCCTCCGACGCCGATCTCGTCTGCAGGTATAGTTTCAATCCTTGTTGTAATGGATCAGCCTCTTCGACCGGTTGTCGTGGAGGACCCGGTAACCCTCCTCGGGTTTCAATCCTTGTTGTAATGGATCAGCCTCTTCGACACTATTCTGCGGGCGATACTTCTTTGGCGGTCGCCATCGTTTCAATCCTTGTTGTAATGGATCAGCCTCTTCGACACTCGCGCCGAACCGATCAGCAGCCTCTACGAACAGGGGTTTAAATCCTTGTTGTAATGGA
>JAQVHG010000315.1 GCA_028696365.1 Methanofollis sp. | reverse complement strand
CGAGAAGGCGAAAAGTTGGGTCGAAGAGAATATCGCAGGCGTAGAGGTCCGTGGTGGCGATTATCCAGTAGAAAGTGATTATGTCGCGGCCGTCGTAGTCCTCTCGACCATCGGTGAGGCACCGAGGGTGCGTGACCTCTTTGAGATCGCAAAGCAGACAAAGGAAGAAGTGATCAGATCAAAAGAGAAGCGTACCTCAATGTTTGATGAAGCAGGGGTAGACCCATTGTTCGAGTGAGGGAAAGATGAAAAGGATTGTCGGAGTGTTGATCGGACTGCTTGTTGTTCTCTGTTGTGTGCAGGGGGCAGCAGCAGCGAGTTATGTCGATGGAGGGAACTACGACCTTAGCAGAGCGCCTGACGTGGACCCCGCGTCCGGCGATCTTACGCCTGGCCAGAAGGTAACGGCCGGAATGACCATCAAATTCGAGGGCAGCGGGGATGACACCTTCCCAGATGATGAGGTTCTCGAATTCTACTCAGAATTTGAAAACCCTAAGTGGTCCTATACCCTTGAGGTAGACGGGAGAGATGTATTCCGTGATCCAAAGGTATCTTCGTCCAGATATCTCCGTATTCTTGGATGGGATCTCGCCTACCCTAAAGATGAAACTGAGGTCGTTCTAAAGGTAACCTTTGAAGGAAAGGCTCCGACAGTGACCAGTAATCAGGAGAAGGTACTGGTCAGGATCACGCAGGTTGACGATGGAGAGAAGGTTGTTTCAAACAGCGAATATACCCTCACACGTAAAGTTGTGAGTCCTCAGAACGTAGATGCAAATCTCAAGACCTCTAAGGACCAACTTAATACTCTCGAAACTGAGATCGAGGATAAACTGAAGCTTGGGGTCGATACTGCAACCGCCCAGAAGAAGTATGACGAGGCGAAGGCCGCACTTAACAGGGCCGACGCCACCACCGACTACGCAGCAGCAGCTGCCGACCTGACCACCGCAAAGGAAGCAATGGATGCCGCTGCGTCAGAACTCTCCAGGGCATGGGCAAGGACAGAAATCGACAATGCGCAGGCAAAGATCAATGAGATCGACGCGTTGGTCACCTACTTCGAGGACGAGAGGGGTATGAAGACTGACCAGCGGGTGGTCAGTCTCAAGACACAGCGTGATATCGCTGCCCAGTCACTCTCTGCGGCAAACGACAAGATGAATGATAAGAACTATGCCGCAGCCAGGATAAAGGGTGAAGAAGCCGACAAGAAGGCGGCTGAAACACTGGACTTCGGGAATGCTCTCAAAGAAGAGGTCGGTGCGGGGTTCTCCTTTGAACTCGGTTCATGGCCTATTTATATCGGGATCGGGGTGCTAGTAGTCCTGATTATCGTCGGGGTTATGCGCTTCAGGGGCCGGAGAAAGTGGGACGAACTGGGATAAGGCTTCATCCTTTTTCAGTGCTTTTTGCCATCCAGGCATTAATTTCTTTTTTGTTCTCTTGGAGCGTATCCCAAAACACTCTTTGGGTGACCATCCTCTCAAACAGAAGTGCTCCCTTCCAGAAATTCTAGACTTTTTCCTCCACTGGGGAGCGTGGCCGCTCCCCAGACCTCCCGCTGATGAAGATTGACAGAGACTGCATCCCCTCAGCATGGTCATTCTGCAGCCTTCCCGACCCTATCGTGATCCTGGGGGTCCGGGGGCAGCGCCCCCGGCAAAAGAGGAAGGAAGACGGGGGACACACGTCTCCCCCACACAAGAGGCGAGGGTTTCTACAGGGCCAATCTTTTCATCTTCAAGTTTGGAGAAATAGAGAGAGTTCTCTTCACACAACCCACGCGGTCACACACCCTGTAGCAATCCAACTTTCCCCTCATCCCAACGATCAGCGACATTTTAACACCATTCTTATCGTCCACCACCCACACCATGCCGAAGGATCTTTGTCTTGCATCACCCATGATCGATGGTCAGGTATATCTCCCCCCACACCAATTCTGCTCATCTGACTCAGGTCTTCAAGACTTGGCGGGAGATGGACGATGAGCAACAGATCGTTTGTCATCGAGTGTATCGTACTGTGCCTCCTCATCGCGACGATATCGGTCGTGGCCTACACCAGGACAGGGGACGAGGAGGCGATCAAACCAAGGATGGAGGGCGCCTCCCTTCTGATCCAGGAGCGTGCCGAAGTGGTGAGGGGCGGGGCAGCGAAGGTGCCGGTCACCCTCGAGACTGGAACTGGGACGCCTAGCGAGGTAAGGTATACCCTCTGCCTGGTGAATGGTGTAGAGGAGAAAGATCAGTGCCCGATGCCTGACGGACTTCTTGTCGGGATCGATCCCGTGATCTTTCGTGCAGAACCAGAGACCACCTATCAGGCGGAACTGAACCTTTCGGCATGCTCCGACTGCAGTCCAGGAGCATATGTCCTGATGCTGGACGCCGGGGTCGCAACACAATGGATCGAGGTCATGGTTGTCTGAGTACGTGCTGTAATTTCAATGCGATACTACAATGAAGCACGGTCAGCAGAATAGATGACCATGACTGGTACGTTGCCATCCTCGATCTTATCGTATCGCGGGGTGTGAGCGGAGGAAACTCCATCCTAAGGATTTACCATGAGGTCATCCCAAAACTCTCCCCCTCTCCTCTTTACCGATGAAGAGCAATGGATGATAATGAAGAAATCTCTGTTTTTTCATCGCACACCCATGCATTCATCGCCTTCCCCCCCCCCGATCGCGCCAGGAGTCTGGGATCAGGCCCCCAGCAAGAGATTAGGGGAAGGCAGTGAGGCCCGTCCACACCAAAAAGCGTGAGGAATTCTACACAGCCAATCTTATGGGTTTTCA
>JAQVHG010000314.1 GCA_028696365.1 Methanofollis sp. | reverse complement strand
GAGCGCTTCTTCCGGAGCCGGGGGTTTGAAGTCGTCTCGGTGGTCTGCAAGGCGGGACGCGTCCCGAAGGAGAGCCTCGGCATCTCGGACGAGGAGAAGGTGGCGCCCGGCACCGACGAGCAGATCTGCAACCCTATCTTCCAGGCCATGCTCCTCAATGCTGCAGAGACCGAGTTCAACATCATGCTCGGCCTCTGCGTCGGGCACGACTCCCTCTTTATGAAATATGCAGAGGCCCCCTGCACCGTCCTCGCCGTCAAGGACCGCCTGCTCGGCCACAACCCCCTTGCAGCGGTCTACGGGATGGAGGGCTACTCGCGGTACCTGAAGTGAGGAGACAGACGCGGGATAAAAAAAAGTCATGAGATGGGGGCCGCCTCCACGTCACCTCGCTGTAGGGGGGTGTGCGAATGCGAGCGAGAGCGAGCTTGAGAATTGGTTCTGTAGATCCTCTCATAGATCTGTCAGAGCAGCCTTCTGATCACGTAACTTCCTACCTCTTCGTGCCGGGGTTTGTACCCCCGGATCCTCGAAGACTTCGTCTTCTGGCTCTGTAGAAACCCTTACCAATTCTTAGTATACGCATGACATAATCGCCTTACTCTTCTTCCCGCCGGGGGCAGCGCCCCCGGACCCCCGAGGCCACGATAGGGTCGGGAAGGCAGAATAGATGACCATGAAGAGTGCGTTGCAGTCCACGACCAATCGTGTGGTGGGGGGTTCGGGGGGCGGCAAGCCCCCCGCCAGAAAGAGACATCCTGAAGGTTTCTACAGAGCCAGAAGATCAAAGACTCCTCGTGACTAGAAGATCTCTGACTCTGTGCGGCTCTCCACAGAGCCAAAGACCGATATGAACTCATCGCAGTCTGAAGACGCGGTGGTGATGAGAACGAGACATCGAAACATTCTGGATACAATCCCCATCCATCTTTTTTGAGATCTGATCGTCTCCCTGCGAGTAAGAGAGAGTGCTCAGAACCTACATATATATCATAAAATATATTTCAGGCGACGGAAACCTGATCAGAGTCCTGCGGGGATCTGAGCGGACGTACAGGACCGCTCCAGACCTCACACTTCCCAGAGAAGAATACAGATGACTGAAATACAACCCAGGCATCCAACCGCGATAGATACAGGAGGGTGTGTGGTCGAGTCCGACTTTTCCGTGGCAAAAAAATATGAAAAGGAGTTTGAGTATGGTAACCCCCCTCTCTGTATTTCTGGTGTTGTTTATTGCAGGTATAGGCGCTATCTTTGTCGCCCTCTGGAATCCTCTGTATGTGTCTCAGGCACATTTTGCATCTTCAATTCTGTTTTCATTAGCAGCAGGTCTTTCAGTCCCGTTTACTCAACGACTGAAAGATGCAGCGCCCTGGGCACGGATATTTTTGTCAGTGCTGATCATTACAGTATCCTTTGCCGTCCTCTTCTATGGAAGAAAGCCCCCACTCGTGTGAGTCGACAGAGATCATGTACGATTTGTAGAGGGCAAGGGAGGGACGACACCATGCCATGCCGCCACAGAGGGTGTCGAGAACCGTTCAGAGGTATTCTACATGGCCGAAACGTTCAATTTTCGGCTCTGCAGAAACCCCATCTCTTGTGTGGGGGAGACCTGTGTCCCCCGCCTTCCCACCTCTGTGGCCGGGGGCGAGTGCCGCCAGGACCCCCCCAGGGAGCACGATCGGACTGGAAGGCAGAATAGAAGACCATGACGAAGGGGCTACCGTCCTCGACCTATCGTGTGGCGGAGGGGGGTTCGGGAGGCGGCCAAGTCCTCGCCAGAGAGATTCATCAAGAGGATTTCTACAGAAGCATTAAAAATTCATCCCTTCTGGTATGAGAGGCGTTGTCTGGGATCGAGATCTGCACCCTCGATGAATGTGATCATATCCCCTCGCTCTCCCCAGATGGTGCGACGAAGAGTTCATAATCATCATATACTTCGAGAATTATATTCTGGATGGCCGATACCTGATCAGGTGCTCCGCAGGGGTCAGGGTGTGCACCTGAAATTATGTCTATGGTGATGGGATGAAATTTGATTCTATTCTCAAAGAGGAACTATGCCGTTCGGTCGTGGTCTATTTCGTATCATTTCTTGCGATTGGGATGCTCATTATATCCAAAGACCTCCCTATCAGTTTAGGCCTCACCTTCCCTCTCGCGTTCATAGTGACAGGTGTGATCACCGGATTTGTGGTCAGGTACAGGAGAATGGAGCACCTCTTCGATCCCTCCCCCATAGCGATCCTCGGCCACGCCCTCCAGACGCGAAAAAAACCCCGCTCCCCTACTGGCAATACCACCGAAGTCGTCCTTGCCATCCTCCTCTATCTCATCTACCTCGTGATCGCCTACGCCTATCCACCCATCCCCTTTCTCTGGATCGCCGTTCTCATCATCGTCTCAGGTGTCCTGATCCATGCGCTCTTCAAAGTAGAAGGAGAATACCAGGTCACGCCTGTGCGGTGGTCCATCTTTTACCTGGTGCTCTCGGCACTCTTCATTGTCAGGGCAATTGTTCTCGGCTACTCGGTCGTCCCGCTCGTTATTGTGGTGGGGATCATTGGAATTGTATCAGGAGTGGTCCTGCTCTTGTGGAAGGCCTGGGTGCGGGGGGACGACCGGCCGGCTGTGTAAAGGGGAGAGAAGGGGCTTCATAATGTTGTGCAATCTTTTCCTGAGAGAGAGACCATCTAAAAACCTTCTGCCCTTCCTCCTCACGATTATCTGAGGTGCCTTCCCACTGGTCCCCTCTTGTGAGAGGTGCAATCACTGATCTCTCCAAGGCAGAGGCCTTGGGAAGACCAGGCAAGGAGATCC
>JAQVHG010000313.1 GCA_028696365.1 Methanofollis sp. | reverse complement strand
CCGCGAGTGACCCCGTGCCCGCCGTACTGCGAGTGCAGGACCGTCTGCAGGTGCGACGAGTGGCGCCTTGCGGCGTCGAGGGAGGAGTGAAGATGGCGCTGACAGAACGACAGGAAGAGGCCGCTCTCCACCACGACCAGAGCATCTGCGTCACCGCCGGGGCCGGGACCGGCAAGACCCATGTCCTGGTCACCAAATACATCGACCTCCTGAAGAAGGAGGCGTGCGGCGTCAGGGAGATCCTCGCCCTCACCTACACCGACAACGCCGCGGCCGAGATGAAAGAGCGGGTCCGCACCGCCCTTGGCAAAGAGGAGGGCGAGCGGTGGGACCAGATCCGCGACGACTTCTCGTGGGCCAGCATCTCCACCTTCCATGCCTTCTGCACCGGGTGCCTCCACGAATTCCCCCTCGAGGCCGGGGTCGACCCGGCTTTCGTGGTCCTCGACGAGCGCCAGGCCAGGCAGATCAGAGACGAGGTCATCGAGGAACTCGTCTATGGCAACCCCCCAGAGCAGTGCCGGGCGGCGGTCATCCGCACGCTCCGCGCCCTCGGGGCCCTGGGACTGGAAAAATGTCTCCTGCGTCTCTACAATAAACGCGAGACCGCCATGGCCTTCTTCGCCGCCCTCAGTGAGGACGATGGAAAGGTGCTCGATGCATGGGAGACGAGGATCAGGGCGGGGCAGGAGGAGGCATACCGCGAGTTCGCAGAGGACACCCACTGCCAGCACCTTGTCGCGACCCTCTGCGACCTTGCGGCACGCTATCCTGGCGACGCCGACCCGGCGATGCGCTACCTCCGTGCCCTCGAGCCCCTCCTCCCGGTCAGGGACGCCGCCGGGATCGCCGCGGTCGCTGGGGTGAACGCGAAGTTCAAGAGAGGATTTGGCCAGAAGAAGAACTGGGACGAAGACGACCTCGACCTGATCCGAGCGACCTTCGATGAGTTCAAGACGGTCATCGAGTCCTACGCAGAGATCTGCGCCCTCTCGATCGAGAGGGACGACCCCTTCACGCGGACGACCCTGGACTTCTTCATCGACCTCGGCACGGTCTTCTCCACCTTCCTCGACCGCTACAATGCCGGGAAACGGCGGCTCGGCGGGCTCGACTTCTCCGACCTGATCCACTATACCTACCGGCTCTTCTGCGAGCACGACCGCCTGGTCGCAGAGCACTTCAGGAACCGCTACCGCTACATCCTCGTCGACGAGTTCCAGGACACCGACCCGGTGCAGACGACGATCCTCACGAAGATCCTCGGCGACCTGGTGGAAGAGCAGGAGCACCTCTTCATCGTCGGCGACCCCAAGCAGTCCATCTACCTCTTCAGGGACGCCGACGTCACGCTCTTCAAGCAGGCCAGGGAGGCGATCGAGACTGAACTCGGCGGGAGGGAAGTGTCCCTCGACGTCAACTTCAGGAGCACGCCGCAGGTCGTCGGGTTCGTGAACGCCGTCTTCTCGGCACTGATGGCAGGGGCGAGCCGGGCCTGGGAGTTTTGCTACGATCCCCTGAGGGCATGCCGACAGGACGAAGGCTCGGTGGAACTCCTCCTCGCACCGGCCGGCGACGACCTGGTCACGGCCAGGAAGAACGAGGCCGAGATGGTGGCGCGGAAGGTCGCCGACCTCGTCGGAACCCTCATGGTCTACCCTGAGGGGGAGGCGCCGCGGCCTGCGGAGTACGGCGACGTCGCGATCCTCCTGGAGCGGCGGACCGCTCTTGCCTACTATGAGCGGGCGCTGCGGGCGGCTGGAGTCCCGTACCACGTCCACTCTGGCCTCGGGTTCTATGCCCGCCAGGAGGTCTACGACCTCTACAACCTCCTCTGTGTCCTGGACAACAGCCTCGACGACATCGCCCTCTATGGGGTGCTCAGGTCGCCGTACTTCGGGATCTCAGACGCCGACCTCTTCAGGATGGCCGGGCATGCACCCGCAGCCACGCCGCTCAAGGACCGGGTGCAAGACTACGCCGCCAAACACCCGTCATCAGATCTCGCCGCGGCGGCCGCACTCCTGGAGACCTGGACCGGACTCGCCCGCCGGATGCCGGTGCCCTTCCTCCTCAGGAGGGTCCTCGATGATTCAGGGATCTATGCAGTGTACGGGGGCATGCCCGACGGGGCGCAGTGCCTGGCCAATGTCGAGAAGTTCGTCGGGATGGCGCGGGGCGCCGGCGAGGTCTCCCTGGCGGCATGGGTCGCAGAACTGAAGCGGTGCATCGAGGACGAGGAGCGGGAAGGCGAGGCACACCTGGACCCGACCGCCACCGACGCCGTCGGCATCATGACCGTCCATGCCGCCAAGGGCCTGGAGTTCCCGGTGGTCATCGTGCCTGGGCTTGCCGAGAGACCGCCGTCTGATACCCAGACGATCTCCATCGAGGACGGGCTCATGATGGGCGTGAAGATCCCCGACCCTGCCCGCGACTTCACGCCCCAGGAGACCCCGGTCTACACCCTCCTCAAGAAGGAGCATGAGCAGAAACTCCTGGCCGAGCGCCTCCGCCTCTTCTATGTGGCGGCGACGCGGGCAAGAGACCACCTCGTCCTCTCAGGGGTGAGGCCTGAAGAACTCGGGACACCGCTTCCCTCGTCTCCGACCAGGATGGACTGGCTCTGCTCGGCGGTCGGGCTCTCAGAGGAGGAGGTCGCCGCCGGCGGGACCGAGGTGGGCGGGGTCACCCTCACGATCACCACCGCACTCCCAGAGGTCGAGGCAAAAGCACCTCTGCCCGCCGGGCCCATCGTCCTCCCCTCTGAGCCCCTCCCTTCAGGGGGTCATGCCAGGATCGTCGTCGCCGAGGAGGAGCGTCCCTACTCGGTGAGCGAGATCGAGCGCTACCT
>JAQVHG010000312.1 GCA_028696365.1 Methanofollis sp. | reverse complement strand
CTGTACAGATGGAGGAGATGAGACAGAATATCGAACTGGCCAGGTATGCGCATCATATGGGGGTCCAGGTGATCATCGAGGGCGCGGGCGGACATATCAGGCTCGACCGGATCGGGGAGGTCATACGTTCGTACAAGACGCACTCCTCGTTCCCGCTCTTTGTCGCCGGGCCTCTGCCGACCGATGTGGCGGCCGGCTACGACCATATTGCAGGGGCCGTGGGTGCGAGTACGGCAAGCGCCGCGGGCGCCGACTATCTCTGCTATATCACGCCGGCCGAGCACCTCAGTCTCCCCACTCCCGAGCATGTGAAGGAGGGGCTGATCGCGTTCAGGATTGCCGCACATATCGGGGACTCGGTGAAGAGGGGGGCCGTCGGCATGGACCTTGAGATGGCCCAGAATCGGGCGGACTTCAACAGGGGCGGCCAGATCGCCTGTACGTTCGATCCCAAACGGGCGCAGCAGATCATGGAGACGGCAGGAAACGAGATCTGCACGATGTGCGGGGACTTCTGTGCGATCAGGTTGATGAAGTCGATCTGCGAGTCTGAGGATCTGCAGTCCTCCTGTGCCGAGGGAGAGAGAGTGCGGGATCCGAGAGCCTGAAAGGATCGCGCGTTTCTTTTTTGATCAATAGAACGATTTGTGAAACCATTCTGGATCATTTGTTTTGCTGGGAAAGCGATCGCGGCCTTGCGCCGGGGGTAGAACCCACGGATCCTTTCACTGAAGAAACTTTAATCTCTCGATCAAGAATTGAATAAATTTTGTGATCCAGATATTTTTTGAAATATGGGCCCTGTAGAAATCCTCTTGATGAATCTCTCTGCCGGGGGACTTGGCCGCTCCCCGAACTCCCCGCCACACGATAGGTCGAGGAGGGCAGCACTCTCTTTATGGTCATCGATTCTGCCTTCCCGCCCCTATCGTGGTCCCGAGGGTCCGGGGGCAGAGCCCCCGGCCAAAGAGGTGGGAAGGCGGGGGACACACGTATCCCCCACACAAGAGGTGAGGGTTTTTACAAAGCCGAAATATGGAAAGAATATATTTAGGTGCTCACTTCTTACCTCCGCCGGATTTCGTGGATTTGTTGTTCGGGTTGAGTTGATTTGCCCTGTTGTCCATTGCTGCCTTGTGTGAAGAGTTGTTTGGGTTCTTGACGTCAGCACGCTGATTCTTTACCATACAACCCCCTCGTTATGATGTAATATATGCTTTCTGTAATTCTGAGAATGAAATACATCTCACTGGTGGCACACCATGGATGCCCATCATAGATCAGTGAGGAAGATATGTCATGAATTGGGGGAAACCAGACTGTTGCGACAGGGAAGGGAGAAGAGGTACCGACCGAAGAAGATCTGTTTTGGATATACTTATGGAAGCACATGCCCACGTTCTCGGCTCTCACTCTTCTGCGAGAGGAGGAGACAGTCGGTTCATGCCCGCGCCGCGAGGTCCATTCACGACATCGAAGACCGACTCTGTGTTCTCCTTTATTGGCAACAATACACAAGAAAACAATCAATAAATGATCTCAAAACAGAGATGGACCGAGCGGGAATTGAACCCGCGGCCTCTTCCATGCCAAGGAAGCGATCTTCCCCTGATCTATCGGCCCCTGCTACCCTACACTATTGATCGTAATCCCATAATAAAGATTGGGGCTGGCCGCTCCCCAAACCCTCCCTCGCAGGGCCCTGGAGCCAGAAGAGCACCGAGCCACGCGCATCTCCTATGACCGGACGCGCCGCCCCTCCACCATGATGGCGATGAAGCGGAAGGCAGAAGAGATGATCACGACGAGGGCCTCCCCCTCCTCGGCCCTCTCTTCGCACAAGAGAGACCAGAGTGACCAGGCATGAACAAGATCTGTAGTTCCGGAGACTGGTGCAGATCGCCTCCCGACCGGCATGGCGGGCATGGCTGGAGACCCCCACCCCCCCTCCTGACCATACCTTCAATTGCGCACAATGGAAACCTGTACTTATGCCAACCCCCAGCCCGTTCCAAGGGCACCTTACGGTTGATGAAGTGGAACCCGTTCATGAGACTGATGCAGGAGGCGAGGGCTACAGGCGGCTGAACCGAAAGTGCATGGTCTCGATGTACATCGGGCACGCCATCTCGTACGCCGTGCTCCTCGCGGGTTATTTCTTCCTGAAGACCTTCTCGCAGGAATTCCTGGGTCAGTATTACAATCTTGTCCAATTGGCCGCGCTGGCGGTCCTGGCGGTCGCCCTGGTCTATATCGTGGCAGCCCCTCCGGTCTACTACGCCCGATACAGGTATCAGATCACCGAAGACAAAGTGGACGTCCGCTGCGGGGTCCTCGTGATACGCCACATCCTGGTACCGATTGAACGGGTGCACCAGGTGGAAGTTTCCAGGGGCCCGATCAACACCCTGCTCGGGCTCGCAGACGTCACCATCACGACCGCAGGCGGGGATGCAACCATCGAATACCTGGAGATCAAGGAGGCTGAGAAGGTCGCAGACCATCTCAACAACCTGATCGGCCGCATGCTCCAGGACAGGATCAAAACGGCCCCATCCCCCATCGCCACCGGACCTTTGGATGAGTGAGTGGAGAGGAGACCGGGAGGTAAAAAGAGTGGAGAATCAAAACGGGCTACCCCCGACCAGAACAGACGCGGAATCATCCTCTATCGACCAGACCGCCATCGAAGATCTAGCCGACGATCGGCAGTGTGGACAGGACGTCCCTGACGCGGACGAGAGACGCACTGCCCCACAGGGGCCTCCGTGTTTAGAGGAGAGGAGCATGGCCAGCGAAAAATTCCGGTGTCACCCCAGCATCATCGTGGAGAATTCGGCTAGGACGTTCTTCTC
>JAQVHG010000311.1 GCA_028696365.1 Methanofollis sp. | reverse complement strand
GTCGTCGAGGCGCGCGGGGGCGTCGTGGACCAGGGCTTCGACCAGGGCCGGATCGTTGAGGTAGGCACCTCCTCTGAGGGTGTCGGCCACATGGAGGTCGCAGGTATCGTCGTCTTTGAGGACGGCGTTGTACCCGCCCTCGGCCATCGTCGTACAGCCGCCCTTCCCGGTAATACTCTTGGAAAGGAGGACCGTCTCACCGTATTGGTCGGCCTCGATCGCCGCCCTCACTCCGGCGCCGCCACTCCCGATTACGAGGACATGGCAGTCGATCACGTCCAGCGCGCGCATTCACTTATTACGTGGGCGGTGTCAGTACATAAATAACATCGTGTGGGAATAGAGAGAGTGAGCCAGAAATGAGGCTTGTAATGAAATTCGGGGGCACATCTGTCGGGGATGCCGAGTCTATCGCCCGGGTGGTCAATATTCTTGCCCAATACCATGCCGAGGGACACGAACTTGCCGTCGTCGTCTCGGCCATGTCCGGGGTGACCGACCGACTCCATGCCATCGCCGCAGAGGCCGAATCCAGCGTAGATGATCCGCAGATCGCCACATTTGTTCAGGCACTACGGACAAAACATATGAAGACCCTTGAGATCGTCGCGCCGTCACAGGTGGACGAGGTGGGGGCGGTCATCGATGAGCGCCTCTGGAAACTTGAACATATCCTGACCGCGGTCCACTCCCTCCATGAGTTGACTCAGCGTTCCAGAGATTATATTGTCAGTTATGGCGAACGTCTCTCGTCGATTATTGTAAGTGCAGCCCTCAACGAGGTCGCGGTCTCGTCGGTCGCCCTTGACGGGTGCGAGGCCGGGATCCTCACCACCGACCGCCACGGCGACGCCATGGTCCTCCCGTCGAGCGACGCCAGGATCAACAGCCGGGTCCTTCCCCTCCTGATGGACACGGTCCCGGTGATCACCGGGTATATGGGGTGCACGCCTGAAGGGATCGTCACCACCCTGGGGCGGAGCGGTTCAGACTATTCGGCGGCGGTGATTGGTCGTGGGATCGATGCCGACGAGGTCTGGATCTGGACCGACGTCGACGGGGTGCTGACCTCAGACCCGCGGGTGGTCCAGCATGTGCGGGTGCTGCCCTATGTCAGTTACCGGGAGGCGATGGAGCTCTCGTACTTTGGAGCAAAGGTGCTTCACCCTAAGTCCATCGAACCGGCGATGGAGAAGAACATTGTCGTGCGGGTGAAGAACACTTTCAACCCTGACCACCCTGGGACGGTGGTGCGCCGGCAGGAGAACCGGGAGAAGCGGGTCGTGAAGGCGGTCACTCATATCGACCAGGTGGCCCTGGTCAATGTCAACGGCGTCCAGATGATCGGGCGGCCAGGGACGGCCAAGGAGATCTTCTCGCTTCTCGGCGACGCCGGGGTAAATGTGATGATGATCTCGCAGGCCTCGTCGCAGGCGAACATCTCGATGATCATTGAGGAGGCCGACCTGGCGGTGTCCAAGGACGTTCTTTCCGGTCTGGTGAAGGCCGGGCTGGTCCGCGAGGTCACGACTGACCGGAATGTCGTGGCCGTGGCGGTCGTGGGTGCCGGGATGGCAGGGACGCCTGGGATCTCGGGCCGGATCTTCACGGCGCTGGGAGATGCGGGGATCAATGTGATGATGATCTCGCAGGGGTCGTCTGAGGTGAATGTCTCCTTTGTGGTGAAGCAGGAGGAGCATCACCGGGCACTGCAGGTGCTGCACGATGAGTTCAGACTTTCAGAGGAATGTGACGATGAGTAAGACAGAAGGGTATGCAGCGGCTGGGGTGGATATCGACCTCGAGGCGGCGGGAGTACGGACACTGATCGAGCAGTTGACCTTTAGGCGGTCGGGAGCGTTCCAGACGATCGGGAAGAGTGGGCATTTTGCCGGGCTGGTGGAGTTCGGCGATATGGCCCTGGCCTTGGCGGTCGACGGCGTCGGGACGAAGATGCTGGTGGCCGACGCACTGGAGGACTGGTCGACGGTGGGCATCGACTGCATTGCGATGAATGTCAACGACCTGTTTGTGATGAATATCGAGCCGGTGGCGTTCGTAGATTATATCGCGTGCAGCGAGGTGTCGCTGGACAAGATGCGCCAGATCGGCGAGGGGCTCAACGAGGGCGCTCTTCTGGCCAATATGAATATCGTCGGCGGGGAGACGGCGACGCTGAAGGGCCTGGTGACCGGGCTCGACCTGGCAGGGACGTGTCTTGGGGCTCAGAAGAAGGATCTGATCGTCACCGGCGAGAAGGTGGCGCCAGGCGATCTGATCGTGGGCGTGCCCTCGACGGGTGTTCACTCGAACGGTTACACCCTGGCCAGGAAGGTGGCTCTGGAGCACGGCGGGTTCGACTTCGTCCTCCCATCGGGTCGGACGGTGGGCGAGGCCCTCATCACTCCAACCAGGATCTACCGCGAGGCCCTGGACGTGGCGGCGGCCTGCGAGGTCCATGGAATGTGCCATATCACCGGCGGCGGGCTCCTGAACTTCACCCGTCTCTCGAACTATGGGTTCGATATCACCGACCCCCTCCCGGTCCCAGAGATCCTTGCGTGGATCGGGGAGCAGGGTGGGATCGCCGAGGCCGAGATGTACCGGACGTTCAATATGGGGATGGGTTACGCCTTCGTCATCCCTGAGGAGAGCTTGCCCGCTCTCAAAAACGTGGTGCCTGACGCTGAGGTGGTCGGGACTGTGGTGCCTGAGGCCGGGGCGTACCTCAGAGGTAAGCAGATCAGGTAATTTTTTTGCTTTTGTAGAATCCTTACCTCTTTTTAGTCCAAGTGTGCCGCCCCTGCCTTCATCCATGGATGAAGATAGGGTCGGGAAAGCATATTCGAAATCCA
>JAQVHG010000310.1 GCA_028696365.1 Methanofollis sp. | reverse complement strand
GGGGAGTGCGTGGCCATCACCGGCGAGAACGGGTCAGGGAAGACCACCCTCATCAGACACCTCAACGGCCTGCTCAGTCCGCAACAGGGACGCGTCGAGGTCTGTGGCATGGACACCCGCCGCTATCCGGTCCCGGCCCTTGCGAGGCAGGTGGGGCTCGTCTTCCAGAACCCTGACACCATGCTCTTTGCAGAGACCGTGGAAGGCGAGGTGCTCTTCGGGGCACAAAACATCGGGACGCCCGACCCTTCCGCTCCGGTCGCCGCCGCCCTCTCTGCCGTCGGGCTCGTCGAGAAAAAATCTCTCTATCCCCGCCACCTGAGCAGAGGAGAGCGGCAACGCCTTGCCATCGCCTGCGTTCTTGCCATGGACCCCCCGGTGATCGTCCTCGACGAACCGACCACCGGGCTTGCCGCTGACGAGGCCAGGCTGGTCATGGACCTGCTGTGCGATCTGAGCAGGAGAGGGAAGGCGGTGGTCATGGTCACCCATGACCACGGACTTGCCGGGCGCTATGCCGACCGGGTTCTCAGGATGGAGGCAGGAGAGATCGCCGGCGATCTGACACCAGGAGATGAGGAGACATGCACGAGATCTTCCAGTACAGGAGCGGCAACAGTTCCTTCCACCGCATGAACCCGCTCGCGAAGATCGTCGGCGTCGCGGCGGTCGTCGTCCTTGCGGTTTTCACCCGTGACCCTCTGGTCCTCGGCGGGATGGTGCTCGCCATCGCTGCGCTCGGGGTCTGTGCGGGCCTGGGGAGGGTGTTCCTCGGGCAGGTCCCCCTGCTCGTCTTCCTTGGGGGGTTCCTGGTCGCCGTCACCTGGCTCACTCTCCCGGAGACCCGCCTCCTCTTCGGCCTTGCGCTGGCGCTCCGTTTCTGCGTCATGGTCTTTGCCTTTCAGTTCCTGGTCTCCACGACGATGCCGACCGCACTTGTCCGCGCTCTCAGGGGGATCGGGTTCCCTGCAGACTATGCCCTGATGACGCTGGTCGCCCTGCGGTTCATCCCGCACCTCCAGAATGAAGGGAAAAAGATCTATGAAGCCCAGGCGGCGCGAGGGTTCTCGCCTGGGAGAGGGCTCAGGGGAAGAGTCCGTGGCGCCGTCCCGGTCCTCGTCCCCCTGATCACGAACGCCCTCACACAGGCAGAGGTGATAGGAATGACGATCGACCTGCGCAGGTTGCGAGAGCGCCTCTGAGTGAGAAAGTTTGTGTCTATAATCAGAAATCCCCACCTATTTTTCTGCATGAATAAAAGAAAATAGGATATAAAAAAACGTAAAAATACCATCAAATTGACGATCTGCTCGGTTCTCTGCTTCATTCAACAGGATAATATAAATGAAGTGCAGATGATCTCCCATTATGAAAGGAGAAACCGCTTTTGCGATCATTGCACTCTCGGCCGCCGTCTTCATCGTGGTGTTTCTCCTGGCCTTCGGAGGAGCACTCGGTGAAGAGGACCAGGGCACCCTCACCCCTGCCGGCCAGGTCGAGACTCCCACACCGACACCAGTCCAGACGCTCAGAACCCTTGCCACCCCGCCCGCGCCAGAGACGACCGTCACCGTCTCAGAGGTAGACCCTGTGGTCGGGCGGTGGATCTCCAACCGGACCCATACCGAAGAACTCATTCTCAGGAGCGACGGGACCGGCAGGTTCGTCACCGACCACCCCGCGCCGGCGGACTTCTCGGGGACCGAGAATATCACCTGGAAACGCGATCCCGGGCGGAGCGGGCCAAGAGTGACTTTCTACTATCTTGACGTTGAAGGAGAGATCGACCAGGTACTCATCCTCAACAAGGTCGAAGATTCGCTGAGTCGGGATACTCCTGCCGGGATGGTCTTCTACACCCGTGCTCCATAACACATCTATATCCAGATTGAAGACCGATATGCTCCCATGACCCCACAACCCCCCTTCCTCCCGATGACGATGAGGGAGGCAGAGGACCTCGGCATCGACGAGTTCGATGTCATTCTTATCACCGGTGACGCCTATGTCGACCACCCTTCATTCGGGACCGCGATCATAGGGAGGGTGCTCTGGGACGCAGGCTATACTGTCGGGGTCATCGCCCAGCCTGACTGGACGCGGCCCGACGACTTTCTCGAGCTGGGCCGCCCGTGCCTCTTCTTCGGGATCTCTTCAGGGAACGTCGACTCGATGGTCAACGCCTTCACCCCAAACAAAAAGAGGCGGAGCACAGACGCCTACTCGCCAGGTGGGGTGCCGCGCCGACCTGACCGGGCGCTGGTCGTCTATGCGAACATGGTCAGGTCTCTCTTTCCAGACTCCCCGATCCTCCTTGGCGGGATCGAGGCAAGTCTCAGGCGGTTCGCCCACTATGATTACTGGTCTGACCGGGTCCGCCAGTCTGTCCTGGCCGACGCCCCTTCAGACCTCCTGGTCTATGGGATGGGGGAGCGGCAGGTGGTCGAGGCCGCGGTGCGGTGCGCGGCCGGGGACGACCTCCACGGGATCAGGGGGACCGCCGCGACGGTCACGGTGGCCGGGTGGCGGGAGGCTGAACCTGGAGAAGATCTCGTCGTCATCCCTGGATTCCCAGAGGTGAAAGAGGACCCGGTGGCCTATGCCAGGGCCTTCGCCCTCCATGCCAGGGAACAGGACCCGGTGCGTGGCCGGACGATCGTCCAGCCCCACCCTAAGACCGTGGTCGTCCAGTACCCCCCGGCCCGCCCCCTCTCGACCCCCGAACTCGACCGGGTCTACGCCCTCCCCTATGCCCGCGCCGCCCACCCGTCCTACACGAAACCAATCCCGGCCCTCGAACCGGTCAGGTTCTCAATCACCACCCATCGCGGCTGCTTCGGCTCCTGCTCCTTCTGCGCCCTCGCCC
>JAQVHG010000309.1 GCA_028696365.1 Methanofollis sp. | reverse complement strand
CTCTGTTATCTCAGGAAGATCATGGCAATGGAGGTGAAGGTCGGCGACCGCGTCCCGGTAATGGAGGGCGGGGGCGTCGTCTCCGACACCGTGACCAGGGTGGACTATCTTAAGTGTCCAGACGATGCGGTCTACTGCCTGACCGTCGCCGAGGACCATACCCTTGCGGCAAACGGGATCTTCTGCGGGCAGTGCGACGGCGACGAGGACTGCGTGATGCTCCTCCTCGACGGGCTGATCAACTTCTCGCGCACGTTCCTGCCAGAGACTCGGGGCGGGTCGATGGACGCCCCGCTCGTGCTCACCTCCCGCCTCGACCCCAAAGAGGTGGACAAGGAGAGCCACAACGTCGATGTCGTCGACCACTACCCGCTTGCCCTCTATGAAGCGGCCCTCACCTATGCCCCACCCAAGGACCTGGAAAAGGTGATCGACCATGTCGACCTCCGCCTGGGCACGCCGACGCAGTACGAGGGCTTCCGCTTCACCCACGACACCGCCGACATCTCAGCAGGGCCCCTGGAGTCCACCTACACCAAACTCGGGACGATGCTTGAGAAGATGCAGGCCGAACTCGAACTTGCCGAGATGATCAGAGCAGTGGACGAGGACGATGTGGCAGAGCGGGTCCTGAACACCCACTTCATCCGCGACCTGATGGGCAATCTCCGCGCCTTCGCTTCCCAGACGGTGCGGTGTACCAAGTGCGGCCAGAAATATCGGCGCATGCCTCTCTCTGGCAAGTGCACAAGGTGCGGGGGCAAGATCCTCCAGACGGTCCACGAGGCTTCGGTGAAAAAGTATCTCACGATGAGCCGGAATCTCTGCAAGAAGTATGATATCTCGGAATACACCACGCAGCGGGTCGAGGTGCTAGACATGGCGATCCTCTCGACATTTGGGGAGGAGAAGGAGAAGCAGTTGGGGCTCGCGGACTTTATGTGAAGGGGAGGACACTTTCGTCCTGGCTTGCGAGAGGGCGGCAGGCGAGAACATCGCTTCATCGCCGCCCGGCCAGATCGACATGCCTTCCTGCATGCTTGTGCTGGGGGCTCTCAGAACATTTCATGATTCTCAAACTCGCTGACGTTCATATCTCGGCTCTGTAGAAACGCTTACAAATTATGGGTGCACGCGTGATTCTCCCGCTTTCCTATCTCTTCGGCCGGGGGCTCTGCCCCGGACAGCGAAGACTTCGTCTTCTCATGCTCGCTCTGCTCACACAGCGAAGATCAGAGATCTTCTCGACTCCCTCCGGCCGTCCCCCGGGATGGCGATGGGGTGGGAAGGCCGCGGCGGCGATCCTGATCCTTCCTCTTACAACAGATCAGCAGATGAGGAACACCCTCTCGCACCGCCCTCTTGGCTATCGCTGTCGTGGGGGGGTCCGGGGGTTCTCCCCCGGCGCGAGAGAGCAGAGAAGCATCTTTCATTTTTCTGGTGGGGCGGACCCCACGACGCTCTCTTCACGTAGGGCAAGAGCATGCTCTCTTTTCAGTTTATTCTATCGGTGATCCCATGCCTATGACGTGCCACTAATCCCTCTGGATCCTTCCGAAAAACTCCTCGTCCATCTCACGCCGTTCGTCCACCGCCGAGAGGAGTTCGTTGTGCGCCGTCTTCTTCGAGTAGAAGAGGGCGACGATCACCCCGGCGTCCTTCGCCGCCTCGACGGCCGGGACAAAATCGCTGTCTCCGGTGACGATGGCCGCATATTCGATCTGCCCGGTCCAGCTGAGCCTGACCAAGTCGACGGCAAGGAGGATGTCCACCCTCTTCTGTTCATAGGTCTCGCCGATCCCTTTCTGCAGCCGTCCAAACCTCATCTGGAACCTGGGCAACCCTTCCATGATGTCCCTGAACTTGCAGTACTGGGCATAGCGCCGCTTCTCCTCCTCGGTAGGCGGGTCGCTCTGGTAGGGCATGCAGTCATAGAAATAGGTACGCAACCGCTCTCTCTCGCCGCAGGCCTCGTCAGAAAACTTTTCAAAGTCGATCTTGGTACCTTCTGGCGAGATTTTGGAGAGATATCCGTTGTCGATAAATACGGCTGCCCTCCCGGTCATGGAGGATGGAAAGGATCGGTACAAGAATAAACTATCGTCCGGTGGGGGACGATAGCGAGTATAACAGTATACTTGTCGCCCCCGCGAGATATAAAATTTCTGAATACGGGAGCGAATGCGGAAATTTATGTGTTTAAATCTATAAATCCTGAAATGTATGAATGTACCCGGTCATGCAGGAGTGCTCATGGGACGGACCTTCTGTCGGCTCTGTATGGGGTCTGGGTCGTCCCTCGCCTCTCCAGGATCGTCTCCTCGATCGTTGTGGCCGTGCACCCTCATGCAGGGAAGCCGGGGGGTCGTCTTCCATGTCCCTGAAGGGGGTCTCCCCCCAAAATCATGATGAGATCCTCCTGCGCTCCCTCTCATCTCACCCCCTCGTACTTCCCTCTCTCCTCCTTCTGATCGGAAGGTCTCAAATACCGTGACCACCCAACCTATAATGCACCCTGGGGTCGTGGGGTAGCCTGGTCCATCCTATGGCGTTCGGGACGCTGTAACCTGAGTTCGAATCTCAGCGACCCCATTCCACTTATTCTTCTGATTCGTTCCCATGAGAGCCGCAGGTGTGCGGCGCGATTCTTTTCATCCTGGCATCATTTGCGCACGACCACTCCAACTTCCCTCTCTCCGAAAGGTATATCTCTCCGCCTCCCTCTATCCGTCCAGAAAGGGGGAAACGTGATGATGCCGATAGAAGAAGAAGGACCGAGGGGGGCGATCCTCCAGCGGGATCTGGAGACCTATGCGATCGTGCCGCGTACACCCGCAGGCCTGGTCTCCACCGAGGATCTGGAGAA
>JAQVHG010000308.1 GCA_028696365.1 Methanofollis sp. | reverse complement strand
CAGCAAGGTGGTCCTCTTTGGCTCCTCTGCCGGGGGACTCCAGCAACTCGACCTTGTCCTTTCCAGACTTCCTTCAACCCTGGATGCAGCCGTCGTGGTGACCCAGCACATGCCAGAAGGGTTCACAGCTGCCCTTGCCGATCGTTTCAACCGTATATGTCTTCTCCCAGTACGGGAGTCAGGGAACCGGACGGTCCTCAAGGAAGGCGAGGTCATCATCTCAAAGGCCGGATATCACACCATGATTACGGCGGTGCTTACCAGAGAGGGGACTCGTGGGGGCAAGATCATCCATTCTTCGGCACCCCCAGTCCATGCGGTGAGACCAGCAATTGACAAGACCTTCTCGTCAGCGGCGAAGGTATTCAAAGACCGCACCCTTGCTGTCGTGATGAGTGGTATGGGCAATGACTGTGGAGCCGGTGCGGCCGATGTCAGGGCCGCCGGAGGAACAGTCTATGTCTGTAAGGAACACGAATGCCTGGTCTATGGCATGGCACGTTCCGCACTCAGGATGAACTGTGTGAACCAGACAGTTTCCCTGAGACACATCCCTGAGAAGGTCATGAAGACGGTCAAAGAAATGGAGGCAGCACATGGCTGATATGGAGGATTATAAGGAACTCTTTGTGGTAGAGTCCAGGGAGAGCAATGAGATCATCGCCCAGGCGATCCTGAACCTGGAAGAGTGCAATGACCGGGAGACCATTGACGAGATCTTCAGGTCGGCACACACCATCAAAGGTGCCTCGGCGTCGATGGGCTACATGAACCTGGAGAAGCTCTGCCATACGATGGAGGACGTCTTCGACCTCATCAGGAACGACAAGATTGTGGTCTCAGCACCACTCATCGATGCCCTGCTCGGGTGTACCGACGAGATCGAAGACCTGCTCGATTCAATCGAGGGTGGTGGGGACGACCAGGGAGAGAATATCGAAGACCTAGTCACAGCCCTTGAAAACTGGAAGGCAAGCGGGGACCGAGGTGATACCCCAAAGGCCGCAGGTCCAGGGACAGAAGAAGATGAAGGTTCAGAGGATCCTGATGAAAGAGAAGATCCTGCCGACGAGACGAATTCAGGTGAAGCCACCGGAAACGGGGAGCGCTACCATGTAACTATCACCATTGTTCCTGGGAGCCCGATGAAAGATGTCCGTGCCATGATCGCCCTCTCGAATCTGGACGAGATCGGCACGATCATCTCGACCACGCCGACGATCGAGGCGATCGAGGACGGTCAGTTCGAGGACTCTTTTGAAGCCATCGTTGAGAGCGAGGTCGGGACTGAGGCGATCCAGGCGGCTGTCTCAGGGACCGACATCGCCAGCGTGGAGGTGGCGGCGGCAAACGCACCTTCCGCCCCACAGAAGAAGAAAGAGAAAAAAGAGGCCAAGAAACAGAAGTCCAACCATCATGGGAAGCCAAGAGAGATCAAGAACATCAGGGTGGACATCCATCTCCTCGACCAGATGATGAACCTGGTCGAGGATCTGGTCATCAACCGGGGCCGTCTCAAACAGATCGCCCAGAAACACCAGATCAAGGAGTTCGATGAGGCCCTCAGTATGGTCGGACGGTCGGTGGCAGACCTCCAGAACCTGATGATGCATATCAGGATGATCCCATTGAGCCACATCTTCAACCGCCTCCCACGGGTCGTCCGTGACGTGGCCAAGCAGGAAGGAAAGGAAGTAGACTTCATCATCGACGGTGGGGAGACTGAACTCGACCGGAGTGTCATGGACGGGCTCAACGATCCCCTCCTTCACCTGATCAGGAACGCTGTCGACCATGGGATCGAACTTCCTGAGGACCGCAAGGCCGCCGGAAAACCTGAAAAAGGTGTCCTTCATCTCTCAGCAATGCGGGACCGGGACAATGTCGTCATCAGGATCGAGGACGACGGTGCCGGGGTCGACGTTGAGAAGGTCAGGTCAAAAGCTGTCTCAAGAGGATTATATTCAGAGGAAGACGCCGCGGCCCTCTCAGAGGAACAGGTCGTCCATCTCCTCTTCAGTCCAGGATTCTCGACCGCAGACAAGATCACCGACATCAGCGGCCGTGGGGTCGGACTTGACGTAGTGAAAGCCGCGATCGAATCGATGAAAGGTTCGATCAATGTCAGATCTACTGAGGGAAAGGGCACCTGCTTTGAACTGGTCCTCCCGCCAACGATGGCCATCGTTGAGGTGATGATGGTCAGGATCAACGGTCGTCGGTGTGCAATCCCGATCAGCAACGTAGTCGAGGTTGCCGTCCTCAAGAAGGAGGCCGTCCACCGTGTCGGGAGCAGTCAGGTGATCCTCCTCCGCGACGAGGTGCTTTCCATTCACCTGCTCGACGATATGTTTGAGGGGTCTAACCATGGTGAGGTCCTTGTGGTCCTCCAGAACAGTTCCAAAAAATGTGGTATCGTGGCCGATGTTGTCGAAGGACAGCAAGAGGTCGTCGTCAAACCGCTTAGCACTCTCATTGGGAGTTGTCCAGGCGTGGGTGGCGTGACCATCCCAGGTGACGGCGAGGTCGTCCCGGTTCTTGATGTAAATACCATGATCTAAGAATATTATAGTCTCTGAGGAATATCATGAAACTAACAGACATACAAGCAGATGCACTCGAAGAACTCGGGAACATCGGGGCGGCCCATGCTGCGACGACCCTCTCCCAGATGTTGATGAGCAATATCGAGATGGACGTACCGGCGGTTGATATCATCGATATTGCCCAATTTTATAAGACTGTGGGTGACGAAAAAGTCGCCCTTGTGGTCTTCAGGATAAAGGGCGAGGTCGAAGGCGAGGGTTTTGTCGTGATGATGATGCCGCTCGCCTCCGCGATCAGGATGACCAACACCATGCTTGGCATGGGCGACACCG
>JAQVHG010000307.1 GCA_028696365.1 Methanofollis sp. | reverse complement strand
GTCTACGGCTGTCCGGTTCTCAACAGAAACCACATGGATCCAGGATGCCTGCGACACTTCTGTGGCGCCATAGAGCACACCCCCACGGGTCACTACTTCGTTGTATACTTCTTCTGGGATCGAAACAACACTGAAGTACTCTTTGAGGAGGTCAAGTTTTTGGATCCTCGACAGAGCGATGAGGGGCGTTGAATTGGAGACGACATTCATTCCGTGCAATGCCTCAGATGTTTTCGGAGTGTTTTCAGGTCCTGATCGGCATCTTCTGCGGAGTAATCCAGCGGTACTCCCTTTTCATCGAGCAGCATGATCATCTCCCATTTGTTCCGTGCACCTGCTACTTCTGCAGCCTTTCCGAGGGATATTTTGCCTTCTCGATACAATTCAACCGCAAGGAGCCGGCGGATGAAGCGGTCCAGGTCTCCCTCTCTCACGCGTATCGCCGAAAGCACGGAATCGGGGAGTGTGATCGTGGTATCCATCGTAACCTCAGGTCAATATAGTGTGGAGATTATAAATAGGATTGTTCTTTCTGGTGTGCAGAGATCTCTGAAACCTTTCTGCCATATGGGTTTGGTTTGTACAGATTATTGGACGTATGGTCGCTCTGAGTGAACTACCCCGCGCCTGTTGGGCGTGGCTTCCTGTTTCATCCTCCCTCTATTGGGGTGAATCCACAGGCTCATTGGCGCGTCCCGGACCTGAAACCCCGACAAGGTTCTGTTCTTGTAGGGCAAACTTCTTGATATTGATCGCCGCGTTGATGTCGCGGTCGTGGTGAGTGCCGCAGTCAGGGCAGATCCATTCCCTGTCAGAGAGGGCAAGATCCCGCTTGAGAATGTATCAGAACTGCAGATCAAATTATCAGAGCGGTACGGCACCTTCTTCCGATCTAATGAGTGCCATCCGCGAGTTTGCCAGAGATGTCCGTGCCCAGTTCAGGATCGACCGGATCATTCTCTTCGGTTCGGTGGCACGAGGATCGCTCCATGAAGGGAGCGATATCGACCTCATTGTGGTGGGTGATTTTTCCGAGCGGTTCCACAGACGTATCGCCGCACTCCTCGATCTCACCGATCTTCCTGTCGAGCCTTTCTGTTATACTCCTGAGGAGTTTGAGCACCTCGTAGAGGAACAGAACCCGTTCATCCTCTCTGCCCTCTCTGAAGGTGTCGACCTCTGAGGTGTACTTTGCCGATCTCCTTGGATCCTGGTGACGAACGAAGAGCATATCCCAAAAGTATCCAGGATATGAATATTCACCTGGATCAAGTCCCTTCATTCTATGAGTTCAGGGTTCTCTAGAAAACATCTCTTTTCATCACCACAACCCCCCCTGTGAACTGAATCCATCGCCTTCCCTCATGCTCACGCTCGGGAGCGGCCACGCCCCCCGCCGAAGAGAACCTATCGAGATGATTTCTACAAAGCCGAATATGGAGCACATATCCCCTGCTGTGGGGTAAATACATCCTGAAATCTGCCAGCAACTCTCCTCTGCATACTTTTTGATTGCCTTCATGAGGACTATCCTCTCTCCTCTGTCCCACACTTCTGTGAGGGTGAGTCTGGAAGGAGTTTGAGAAACATGGAGTGTTTCGGGGGGTGGCAATCCCCTCCCGGCGGGGTTTTGGGATGACCTCGAAGTATATGTATGATAAATGCAGATCATGGTTCAATGACCGCTACGGAGTACATACCCCTATCACAGAAAACGTATCAGGAGATCTCGGATCTCAAGGGCCCCGACAGAACGTTCGACGAGATCATTGCTCATCTGTGGAGCAGGCGAAGAAAAAGCACCTCGAAGACGATGTCGAGGAGGTCCTGGCCCGCAACGAATTTGTGGAGTTATGACCGTGGCGTTCCTGGTTTTTGTGGACGAAGAGGCATATGTTTTTTTGCATTCTCTTGATCGCAAAAGCCAGCGGATCATCAAAGATCACCTGGATGCCCTGAAAGAGGATCCCTATCCTGGTTCAAGTGGCGACAAAGAGAGACTGTGCATCGGGAAAAACAGAATCATTCACCGGATGCATATTTGCGCGTTCGTTCACGGCGATCTATACTATTGACTCTGAACAGATGGCCGTCTCTATCACTCACCTCATGACCATCGAGAAAGCGCATCGAAGGTATGGGAGAATGGAGGCTTCTTCTGGGACCGAAACAACACTGAAGTGCTCTTTGAGGAGGAGCATATCCCAAAATTCTCTGGAAGTGAACCATCTCATCGAACCAGAGTGCTTCCTTCCAGAAATTCTAAACCCTTTCCTCCACTAGGGGGTTCGCCGCCCCCCAAACCGCCTGCTGATGTAGATTGACGGAGGATTGCATCCCGTCTTCATGGTTTTATCTCTGCCTTCCCGTCCCCATCGCCATCCCGGGGCTCTGGGAGCAGCGCCCCCGGCGCGATTCATGAGGGGAGGCGGGTGAGTCACGCGTGGCACCAATAAAGGGTGAGGGTCTCTACAGATCCAAATTATCTTAACACTCCACCTGGCGATTCCCCACAGAAGAGAAGAGGTGGACTACAGTTCTCTCGTCATGGATCTCATCTCGCCTTTCCTCCCCTGGACGCCACCCTCGTGGACCGAGGGGCCCCTCCGCCCTGGTGCGGTGGACTGATGAATGCCACAGATGCATATGTGGACGACTGGGACACGGGGTTTTTTTCGCCGCCCTCCTCTCTAACCTCACCAGGGTAGCATCCCTCTCTCTGCTTTCTGCCCCTCCTTCTGGTGCAATTATACTCCTGTGCTCCTCACCCTCGTGCCTCCCCCCCCCAGCCGTGCGCGCCCGATCGGGATCGCCCGCTCGCCGCCCCCTCTTCTGCACAACCCCGATATCGCAATATTTATAATTTCCGAATTTGTGCTCTTTCCCCTCGCTTCCTCGCCACAACCTATATTATACG
>JAQVHG010000306.1 GCA_028696365.1 Methanofollis sp. | reverse complement strand
AACTCCACCAGATATCGGCACGCCGGGCGAACGGTGCCGTCGTCGCCGCGTCATTTTTTCCGGCCGTCGCCCTCGTCGGGATCCTGATCATGGCCATCTTTGCGCCGGCCACGCTGCTCCCCTTCCTCTCGACCGGGGCCGGGTCGCCGGCGGTCCCCGATTGTCCATACCTCCTGAACCAGTCTGACCTGCCTGCGGAGATTACCTATTTCTCTGCACACGAAGTCGATGAAGAGATCATCATGCGGGATGCCAGAGATCTCGGGTGCCTGAAGGAGTATACCGAGACCTATGCTGATGAAAAACCCTCTTCGGCCACCTCCAGGAGGATTACCCATTTTGTTCTGATCTTCCCGCCCGGCAACGCCGTGAAGATGGTGCAGGAGGACGACGCCTTCTATAGCGGGCTGGTGCCGCCGCGAGATGCCGAGAAACTCCCGGCCCCGGATCTCGGGGATATCTGCATCAGTTACCGGACACCGGGTGTGGGCCCGGGCACCAATGAAACGTACGACAACAGTTACTGCATCGCCTTTGCGAAGGGCGAAGTCTATGAGCGGTTCATCACCATCGGCCCGGATCCCGACTATGACCTCCTCAAGGATCTCGCACAGAGAGCGGCGGCGAAGATCCCATAATTATCCACAATATTTTTTCCCGACCGATTTTCTGGAAGACGGACTATGAGGTCATCCCAAAACTCTCCGACCTCCCTCTCGGAGACGATGGTGATGGATGATGGTTGAGAGATCCTTCCCCCTTTGGAGCGCAACCATGCATCCATCACCTTCCCTTACGCTCGCGCTGGGGGCTCTGCCCCCAGACCCCCCGGAATGGGGATTGGGGCGGGAAGGCAGGGAGAAGCCATGAAGAGAGGCTGCGATCCTCTACCAATCTTCATCGGCGTGGGGCCCGGGGGGCGGCCAGCCCCCCGGTGGAGGATAAGGTCCTGAATTCCTGGAAGGAAGTGCTTCAGTCGGATGAGATGGTCAGGCCTCAGAGAGTTTTGGGATATGCTCTATTTCAATGGATCCCGTCGCACACAACCCCTCCTCCACCCTCCACCGGATCCCGCGATCGAATCCCCGGACATTCTATCCGTCGACTATGATATAAACGCCCTCATGTTCCGGGATCAGATTTATAAATCCAGAGATATCACCAGAAATTATGTCCCGGTCGTGGGAAAAGACGATCAAAAAACAGATGAAAAATCTGGATTTGGACACCCGGAAAAGGCGTTACGACTACGAAGACTTTGATAACGAGTTTGACCCGTACGATTACGTCGAAAAAAAGAGAAAGAGAAGATAGATCAATGCCCCGGGATCTCTGGATCCACGCCCGGTCCCCCGACCAATAGATATCGCCTTTTTTTGAGAGTCCCCCTCGCGCCATCGTAGGTGTTATATAGGATGAAGATCATTTTTGTACTGCGATGAACATATCTGAACATCTAACGACACATATGTATGGCATGCGGCCACTCATTTACTCCCTCATTTCCTGGCGCTGGTGACCCCTGCTCTTTTCTCACGCCAGCACCGCCTTCAGACCATCATCTATAGAAAATAGATATCATGAAATCACGCGACATTGCCATAGCCGGCATTCTGCTTGCCACCGGCGCCATCGTGCGCTATATCTCCCTGGCGGTCCCGGGCCCGATCGTCTCGAACCTGGTCATCGCCTTCTACTGCCTTGCGGTCATCCTCATCGTCCCGACATTCGGCGAAGCCGTGGGCATCGGGGTCGTCGCCGGGATCCTCTGCGCCCTCATCAGCCACTCGGTCTTCCCGCCTGCAAACCTTGTCTCAGAACCGGTGGGCGCCGTCGTCTGTCTCCTTGCCTATATGGTGCTGAGGGGGCGGACAGGCATCGCGCCTGGAGCCGCGACTCTCCTTGCAACCCTCGCCTCTGGGACGACCTTCGTCCTCATCGCCATCCTCGGCATCGCCCCGGTGATCCTCACCGAGTATGCCTCCATTGGGCTCTTCGCCATGACCACGGTCCCGATCGTCGTCGTCACTGCGGCCGTGAACGCCGTGATCGCCCAGGCCCTCTCTGTCCCGGCATCTCGGGCCCTGACACGGGGGAGGGAGCGATGATCCAGGTCACAGGTCTCACCTACACCTATCCGGGTGCGGAGACCCCGGTCCTGAGGGGGATCGACCTCTCGGTCAGGGCGGGCGAGATCGTGCTCGTCACCGGCCCGACTGGTGCTGGCAAGACCACGCTCTGCAGGGCGGCCGGCGGGGTGCTCACCCATGAGTACGGCAGCACCCTTGCAGGCTCGGTGAGACTTGGAGGTCAGGCGATCGAGGAATATAGAGATATGACCGAGATCGCCCGGGTCACCGGGATCGCCTTCGACGACGCCGACGCCCAGCTCATCTTCTCGACTGTTGAGGAGGAGATCAGGACGGCCGCCGCCGATGAGAGGTGCGTGGACGAAGTCCTTGAGATGATGGGGCTGCTGCACCTGAGAGACCGCGCCCCGCACACCCTCTCGGGCGGGGAGAAACAGCGGACCGTCCTCGGCACCGTGATCGCCGGCGACCAGCCAGTTCTCATCCTCGACGAACCGGCGGCCGAACTCGACCCCCGCCATGCCAGCAGGGTCGCGGAGATCCTCGTGGACCTGAAGAAGAAGGGGAAGGCGGTCCTCATCGTGGAGAACACCCCAGGCCCCTTCGCCGCCGTCGCCGACCGGTTCGTCAGGCTTGCAGGGGGAAAAGTCACCGACCTGCCGGTCGCGGCCGCAGAGCCGGTGGTGATTCATGTACAGGAGAAGCAGCGAGGCAAGACGGTGGTTCAGGTCCGAGGGCTGGTCCACGCCTATGAGGGAGGGTTTGCCCTCCGCGGCGTCGACCTTGAGGTGCGGGCCGGGGAGTGCGTGGCCATCACCGGCGAGAACG
>JAQVHG010000305.1 GCA_028696365.1 Methanofollis sp. | reverse complement strand
GAAGGACTTGAGAAGGCCGGGGTCGAAACGGTGGGAGAGGTGTTTCTGATGCGCTACAACCCCCCGTGGGTGCCGGGGTTCCTCAGACGAAACGAGGTGGGGATCGAGATCAGACGCTGAGACCGTTGCCCGTCGCCCGTCGCCGCAGACCGGGCATGGCCCCTGGTGAAGAAGAATAGGTGGAGGAGAGCGTCTGAGCGCGGGGTGTGCCGCCCCCCTGGCCCCTCGCAAACACGATTTGGTCGAGGACGTCAGACCGCCGAACAAAAAAGAGAACCCTCATCTGATCCTCCGGTCTGCCGTCCCCCGTCTATCGCCATCGCGGGGGTCCGGGGGCGAAGTCCCCCGGCAAAGGGACAAACGTACGTACACTCCATGGAGCACCCGACGACGGGCTTCATGGGCCTTCGGCCCTTGAACCCCTCATCATGAAGATTGGTCGGGGACGTCAGACTGCCGAACAAAAAAGAGAACCCTCATCTGATCCTCCGGTCTGCCGTCCTCCTCACTCCACCATCTCGGTCCGCTCGGGCGTCCAGGCCGGGTCGACGACGCTGAGCATCGTCGAGTTCGTCGCCGCCACGTTCCGATACCCTTTCACTTGGTCGGGCGGGACATATGCCGCACTCCCGGCCGCCACCCTCACCGCCCCGCCCCCTGCCGGGGTGAAGACCTCGACCTCGCCGTCGAGGACACAGACCACCTCCGACGAGCCGTTGAGCCGGTTGTAGCCGACCGAGCCGCCAGGGAGGAGTTCGACGTAGGCGACGCTGTAGCCGATCGGGAGGCTCGCCTCCTCTGTCAGCACCGGGTTTGCCAGGGTGTAGACCCTCATATCCACCCCGAGGTCCCACTCGGCCCCGGCCCTCGGGTCAGGGATGACAACCGGCACGCCGTCGGTCGTCCCCGCGAGTGGGGCGAGGTCATCGCCCAAGACCTCGTTTTCTGCCGTGAAGGGCGGTTCGATCACGTCGACGTATCGAAGATCGCGCTCCCCGACCGAAGCGACCGACTGGAGCACGCCTGCGGGCAGGAGCACGGCCTCGCCGGCGCCGGCGGTCACGGTCCGGTTGTCGCACCTGATCTCGGCCTCGCCCGCAGTGAGGAAGATGAACTCGGTGCTCTCGACCACCCGGTGCAGGGGCGTGGCATTGCCGGACGGGATGACGACGGTCCCGAGGCTGTAGTTCGCCGGGATCTCGGGGGTCTCGGCCTCGCCGATGAGCCCGGCGTAGACCCCGGCCCCCTCGAAGAGGGAGAGGTTTGCGGCGGGTGCGAGCAGGCGTACGCCTTCGCCCTCCTCCTCCTCTGTCGGCGCCTGGGAGACGCACCCGGCAGAGAGGAGGAGGCAGATGAGGATGAGGGGGGTCGTCCTGTGCATGGAGGGAGGAGATCTGTCAGGGGAGATAAAATGATCTGATGGGGTGGGGCAGGGCTACAAGGGTGGCGAAAAAATGGGCCCTGTAGAAGCCCTCATTCATTGTGAGTATGAGTGTGATTCCCTCAACCTTCCCACCCTTCGACTGGGGGCGCTGCCCCCGGACCCCCGGGATGGCGATGGGGACGGGAAGGGAGAGTTAAGATCATGACGACGGGATGCGGCCCCCCGTCAATCTTCATCGGCGGGGGGTCCGGGGGGCGGCGCCCCCGGTGGAGGAAAGCGTTTAGAATTTCTGGAAGGATGCACTTCAGTTCGGGGAGATCTTCACCCCAAGAGAGTTCTTGGATATGCTCATCGTCAGCACATAATCTGATCCCGGTCTGGAGGGCACTCGTGGATACAGGAGGGCGATGAAGGGGGAGGGGTGTCCTGAGTTTTTTCCTTCGCCCCGCTCACACAACGTATAAATACCATCATCCGTCTCATTCGCCCCGCGCTGCTCCGGGTTATATCCTCACGCTCCTATCATCCCATGCGTGCGGTGCCTGCCGGGGCCCACGCAGGAGAGAACGACCATGCGAAACTATCGCAGAAAAAAAGATCAGGGGGGCGGCATGATGGCTCCTGACCGGAGAGACGGCAGCCCCCGCGACCACCTGTGCGCCAGCACCGGACTGACGGCGCCAGGCGAAGCGATCGAGTTCGTCGACCCTGTGCCCCCTCCTATACGACGGTCACCCAGGACGCAGACGGGGGGGTGGTCTGGACCGATGACCGCGGCGGCGACGGCGAAGGCCATGACCAGGACCGGGACGACGGTCCCGGTCCCGGCTCCGGTCCCGGGCCCACCAACGTTTGCAACTTTGCAGCAGGTTTACAGCAGATTTCCAGCAGGTGCTGCAAAGATCAATCGGCGCAGGACGGCGTTCGATCTGACTGTACTAGTACAGATAGAGAGACGCGTCTCTCTCTTAGTACTAGTTTACAGCAAAACTCACCCCCACACAGTAGCCAGGATCCTCATGGGTCTGCGGGTGCCGGTGGGTGCGATATCCAAAATGTTGCAAACGATCGGTCGATCTCGTCGAGAGATGGAGATAAACCCGATCGGCCGGAGTCACGCCCTCCGTTGAGTTGCAGCGCCTTCCGCAAACTGCTGCAAACGGCTGTAAATCAGAAGGGTGTGTTGCAAGAGACGTTGCCGGGCGTCCTGGACCACCGGGAGTTCACGAGGGTGAAGACCGATCTCGGGCGATGCGGTGTCTGCGGCGAGGGCCGGGCGGTCTTTCGCTCGGCCGACGGGCACGTGGTGCTCTGCGAGCGGTGTTATGCCGGACTGGTGCAGGGGTGGAACGCAGGGCGAAGGGTGGAGTGAGCGATCAGGACACACAATCCCGAAAGGGTTATCTTTCGGTATCCATCATACGAGACATATACACAGGCGTCGATCAGGGAACGAAGGTTCTATTCCGGTGATTGAGAGGTGAGGGCGGTATGAAAAAACTCAAAAAAATCCATGCAATGCTCTATGCGATGGAACAGGAC
>JAQVHG010000034.1 GCA_028696365.1 Methanofollis sp. | reverse complement strand
TCCAGAAGCCTGATCTCCTGGGCGGCGACGGTCTCGTTTGCCGGGCGGTAGCCGCGGCCGTACAGGCTCTCTGCAGAGAAGCGGGAGAGTGTCGCGTTCATCCGCCAGTTCTCCATGAGCTGGACGGTGTAGGAGGCATCGCCCCCGGCGTCCCGACGTCTCAGCCAGGCGAAGACCGAGTCCTGCAACTCGTTCTCCTCCTCGTCCTCGTCGGTGCTGTGCATCACGACCGGCGGGAGCTGGAGGTCGTCGCCCGCCAGGACCAGTCTGCCCTCGCCGCCAAGGAGAGGGAGGAGGAGGGCGAGTTCGCCGAACTGCATCTGCGAGGCCTCGTCGATGACGAGGAGGTCGAAGGCCGGGAGTGAGGAGCGGTACTTGTAGAAGGCCTGGGCCGTTCCGCCGAGGATGAAACGCTCTGGCACGCGGGTCATGTTCTTGACGACGTCGTGACCGAGGACCAGGAGGGCGTGCCCCTTCGGACTCGTCGCCTTCTCGAGTTTGCAGACCGAGAGGTCGAGGCCGAAATCCCCGGCGGTCATGTCCTGGAGCTCGAAGAGGAGGTTCTCGATGGCGGCGTGGGTGAGGGCGCTCACCGCGATCCTGACCCGGCCCTGCCTGGCCTTTGCGATCGTCTGGATAGTGTGGGCAAGGAAGTGGGTCTTGCCGGTGCCTGGCGGTCCCCAGACGAGGGTAAGCCTGTTCCTGAGGATCTGGGTGAAGGCCCGCTTCTGGCTCGCGGTGAACCCGTCGAGCGCCGCCGGGTCCGGACGGCAGAGGGGTGGCATCGGCACGGCGAACTTCCCCGGGTCGGTGAGGAGGGTGAGGAGGTCATCCTCTTTCAAGGCGTCCACCTCCTCGATCTGGTTGAGGATCCTGGTGGTGGCGAAGTCGGTCGCCCGCGGGAAGAGGAGGGCATGCTCGCCGGCCTCGAACTGGTCCTGCTCGGCGTCCTCTCTCACCTCAAGGGCGAGGCGCGAGACCTGGCCGCGGCGGTCTGTCTTGACCTCTTTCACCCCGGCAAACCTCACCTCACCCTGGGGGGGCCTGGTCGTGGCTGCGTAGAGGGCGTCGTCGAAGGCCTGGGCGGCCCGCAGTCCGTCTGTGGTGGCGGGGACGAGGAGGTAGCCAGGGAGGCCGCCGGTCGTGGGAAGGGCAGCTTCGTCGAGGCGGGAGAGCACCTCCCACCACTCGCCGTCGATGCACCGCAGCCTGACCCTGGTTCCGTTCCATTCGGCCTCGGCCGCCGGGAGGCACCTGGCCTGCCGCACCTCTGCTGCGGCGGTGGCCGATTCTTCCCTGACGGTCTCTGCAAGGGCGGCGAGTTCCGGATGGGCGTAGCGGTGGACCGGCGGGAAGGCGAACTTCTCGGCCCACCGGTGCGGGTGCGAGCGTTCCCTGAGGGCGCTGAGGAGGTCGCCGGTGGTGCGGAGCCGGCGGGCGACCTCGTCTCTCGTCCACTCGACCACCTCGGGGCGGGTGCCGTACCATGCCATCGCGACGGCGTCGCTCTTCATCAGGTTGCCGAAGGCCGGCCAGAAGAGATCTGAAGGCTTGAACACAGCAGGGTGGTCAGGGCCGAGGAGGGCGGCGAGGGCGTCGGGGAGGCGGGCCGCAACCGGCACCGGGAGAGCGGCCGACTCGTTGAGGAGGCGCGAGAGGACCACCACCGGGTACCTGGTCCGCCTGCCCTCCACGCCGGCATAATACTGGAGGAGCGGGAGGGCCTCAGCGGGGGTCTCGGGATCGGCGGCGTACTCCCTGAGGAGGTCGAGGAGGAGGAGGCGTTCGCCTTCGTCGAGGACATAGGTCTGGAGGGAGCGCTGTTCCATGAAGGATTGGCCTTCGTTGTATGCGGCGAGAATTTCGAGTTCATGAAAGAGTGCCCTGACAAATTCTTTGCCGACCTCCTCGCACTCCTCAGGGGTCCGGGCAACCTGCACCCAGACCCGCGAGGGCGAGGGGTAGACCTCCTTGCCCTTGAACCGCCTGAACCCCGCCGCATAAAGCCTGCCCCCGACCGGTTCTTTCTGGAGGGTGACCACGAGCCCGATGCTCTCGTTGATCGGGAGGGAGGGAGAGGCCCCGCCGAGCGGGACGACCTCTCCGCTCGTGAGGGCCCGGACCTGCCGGCGCAACCGTTCGCCCTTCCCCCGCAGCGACCCGCACCGTTCCAGGGTGTCGTCTGCGTCCTGATCGGCGAGGAACCCGTCGAGGTCGTCGAGGGTGTCGACCCTGAGGTCATGGAGATAGCGCCTGGCCCCCGGGGTGAGGCCTGGCAGGAGGGAGACCGACTTTGTCCCCTCTGCCTCCTGCCGGCACGAGACAAAGAAGGGGCAGGACTCGCAGTTCGGCCTGAGGTGCCAGGGGAGGTCGTGAGGAGGGGCGCTCATGATCGCTCCGAGGTCGTGAGCGAGGAACGAGCCCAGCACTCGCAGGTCAGGGGCGATCTCCACGGTCTCCGGGGCCTCGGCGTCCTGGAGCCAGACCCCTGCACAGGTGCGGTCGACGCCCCGTTCGATCCCGTGCTCGGCCAGGACCTCTTCGATGATGAGGGCGTACAGGGCGACCTGGACGCGGTGACTGGTCTTCACCTGGTCGGTCGCCTTGAGGTCGATCACCCTGAGGCGCCCGTCGCCGACAGACCAGATGAGGTCCGGGTGGCTCTCGTGAAAGGAGCAGAGGCCGGGGTCAAGGCCATACCGGCGGTAAAATCCTGGCGGGGCGACGAGGGTGGACTGGTAGATCCCGGTGCCAGCCGGTGCCCCGGCAAGGAGGCGGAGGCTCTCCTGTACCCCGAACCGGCGTTCATGGAGGGGGCCGGTCCCTGGCGCGACCTGCACCTTCCCAGGGATCCGCCTGCCAATGGCCTCCTCCTCCCATGCAAATCCCTTTGCCCTGAGCAGGTCGGTGACCATGCTCCGGTCTTCTGCAGGTTCGGGGATGCCGAGGGCGGCGCGGGCCTGCGACGGGGTGGCGGCATATCTGAGAAACCTTGGACACTGGTGGTAGAAATAGCGAGCGACAAGAGAGGGGCTGAGGTTGTGCTGGGGCATCTGATAGATCAATAGTGAGGGAGGGCACAAATAGTCGGCGGCCCTCGCGCACATTCTTATAGGGGAGAACCGAGGGAGTGCGTGTCTGCGGAGGGGGAGTCTATATGGTCTTTACATATCTTACGGCGCCGCTCTGGTCCCCATACGTCGCCGGGGCCGGGGTTGGCGTGATGGCGGTGCTCTCGTTTCTCCTTGCCGACCGCCCGCTCGGGTGCTCGACGGCGTTTGTCAAGACGAGCGGGATGATCGAGAGGGCGGTGCGGGGAGAAAAAGTGATGGAGCACCCATATTACCGGAAATATGTCCCACAGATCGACGGGGCATGGATGGTCGTCGTCGGGATCGTCGTCGGGGCATTTCTCTCGGCGATGCTCTCCGGCGTCTTTGCCCTTGCCTGGGTGCCGCCGCTCTGGGGCGAGACCTTCGGCTACGACCCGGCAGTCCGCGTCCTTGCCGCCCTGACCGGCGGGTTTCTCCTGGGTTTTGGCGCACGCTGGGCCGGAGGGTGTACGAGCGGGCACGGGATCAGCGGGACGCTCCAACTCTCGGTGAACAGCATCATCGCGGCGGTTTTCTTCTTCATCGGCGGGATCGCGACGGCGATGGCGATCTATGGGTTCCCATTCTGAGAGGTGAAGACCGATGCTGACGGCACTCCACAAGAATGCCAGGGCCCAGTTGCTCATCGGGCTCCTGATCGGGACCGGGTTTGGGTTCTTCCTCCAGAAGGGCGGGGTGACCACCTACGACGTCATCGTTGGGCAGCTCCTCCTCCAGGACTTCACGGTGGTGAAACTGATGCTCTCGGCGGTGGTCGTCGGGATGGTCGGGTTCTATCTCCTTAAGGGACGGGAACTGGCGCAGGTCCACTGCAAGAACGTGACCCTGGGCTCGGTGGCGATCGGCGGACTCATCTTCGGCGCCGGATTTGCGGTCCTCGGCTACTGCCCCGGCACCGTCGCCGGAGCCGTCGGGCAGGGCTGGCTCGACGCCCTGGTCGGCGGGGTCGTCGGGATGGTCCTCGGGGCCGGGGTCTTTGCCAGGCTGTACCCGCGGCTCGCCGGCGGGGTTCTTAGCCGCGGGGAGTACGAGGTCAGGACCGTCCCCGAGGTGCTCGGGGTCAACGAGTGGGTGGTGGTCGGGGGCGTCGTAGTCCTGATACTTGCGGTGCTGTATCTTCTCGAAGTGCTGGGGATGTGAGCAGGTATAGAGATCCTCTCACCTCTGAGACCGGACGAGTCCTCTGATCGCTGAACACCTGCAGATCTCTCCCAGGCCTTCCCTTTCGCACCGCGCTGGGTCACCTCGAAACACTCTGTGTGTCTCATGCTCTCTCCGCTCACACCTCGACGATCAGAGATCTTCTCAAGTTCGCTCCGCTCACACCCCCCACAACACGATAGGTCGAGGACGGCAGCACTCTCTTCATGATCGTCTATTCTGCCTTCCCGCCCCCGTCTTCCTCCCAGGGGTCCGGGGGAACGAAAGATAACGAGCTTGAGTAAATCTTCGATTTTCGAGGGAGCCCCCGGCGAGAAGATGGGAGGAAGACGTGATGATCGATCAGGCGTGCCGCCCCTCGTCGCAGAATTTTTCTGTCGTCTTTCACCGGGGGGAGACCTCCAGGGCCCCTACGATGAAGATAGACGAGGGCGGCGAGGGAGAGTTTCTCGGTTGCTGCTCTCTCGTGAGATTAAGATACACAATTCCCTGACACAGCCTTCCTGACCCTATCCCCATCCCCGGGGAATGAGCGATAGCGAATTCGAGAAGATTTTTGATCTTCGCTGTGAGAGCGGAGCGAGCACGAGAAGATCTTTGATCTTCGCTGTCCGGGCGGCACTCGCCCCCGGCCGAAGGGGTAGGAAGGCGGATGACACGCATTCTCCCCACACAAGAGGTGAGGGTTTCTACGGAACCCGAAGATCAAAGATCTTCTCGAACTCGTTATCACTCGCATCCCCCGGACTCCCGGGATGGAGATCGGGCAGGGAAGGCACAATCAGTGATCCAGATGAGGGTGATGCCGGTCTGAGATCCCATCGTGCCCGTGGAGGACGGTGAATTCCCCCGCCCTTCATCCACTCATCAATGATCCTACATGGCCGGATCCCCGGGGGTATGTACTCACTTCATGAGCAATCCCGCACCGCCGATTTTATTTGTCTGAGCACCAGCAGGAACGTACGCCCTATGAGGAGAATCGCAGAGATAAAACCGGATCGTATTCATCGAAGACGTGAATAATTCCAGAATCAATATCGATTTATTTATATTGTCTTTTCTCCACTATTGATCCCTCTCAGGGGCGTCCTCCCTCATCCGAATGAATTCATGCGATAGATCCCCGACGCCCGACCAGAGGAACATACCAGTGAACAGAATCGCCCGATGGAGAGAGTCACTCTCTGAAATGAAGACCCCGCGGCCGGCGGCGCTCATAGGACTGTATCTCATCTGTATCGTCCTCATCTGGTTTGTCCCCGGATTTCTCGAACCCGGCCTCTTTCTCTGCGGCTCCGACTACCCCTCCCCCCATCTCAAGCAGGTCTGGTTCATCCCCGACGGCTCGGGCACCCCGGGCCACCCGCTCTCCACCGTCCACACCCTCGCAGGCGACTATCACCTCGACGATGCGGTCCAGATCTGTCCCCCTCCGTCTTTCTCCACTCACGTCGCGACCGCCGCTCATGCGGTGTACACGCGGGAAGAGTCAAGCGAAGAGTACCTTGTAGGCCAGTGGTGGTACACCGACGAAGAGATCTTCAGGGACGAGACGCAGATGTTCCTTGGCTCGCTGGCCGAGCGCGGCGACTTATCTGCAGTAACGCTCGACCTCGGCGACTCCCTCCCGCCAACTACGGTCGAGCAGGGGTGCCCGGCACTGCGCTTCACGAACAGGACTGCGACAGGGTATGTCCTCACCTATGAGAGGCCGTTCGACAATGGAGATGATTTTTTCATCGTCTACTACGGGACCTGGGGGGACGTCATCGGCCCTGACCCCAAGGGGTCGTTAAAAGCACTGATCGCAGAACGCTTCTCGCCGTCCGCGGTCAGGCCGCCTGGAATGGATCCTGAACCGACAGTTCGGATGCCAAACGCAGGTCCACTCGCCGATATCGCCGGACCGCGGCGCCTGTCGATCCTTGCCGCCGCCCTCGCCCTCCTCTATTTCGTCCCCGCCTCCCTCACGGGTTCGTCGAGGCGTATGGACCTGCCTAATTTTCTTCCAGGATGGTCGCCCTTCGACACCCTGCTGAGCCTTGTGACATTTCTTCCAGGGCTCACCCTCCTCTGTCTCGCGGCGGTCACGCCGTTCCTCCTCCTCACGCCTCGCCTCCCGCTGCGACGGCCCACCTCCGCCGTCGCAGTCTCAGGCACCCTCCTCTTCCCGTACCTCGTGGTGCTCATCCTCTGGACTGATCCACTCCACCTCTCTCTTCCCCCTTCGCTTGCCCTCCTCGTCTCGACCCTCAGGGGCGTCGTCATCGCCGCGGTCGGTGCGGCGGTGCTCTTCGTGGGGTAGGTCACGGTGGAGAGGGCCAGAACCTGAACTTTCAACTGGTGACATCATGAAAAAAGAACAGACACTCAAGAACCTCACACGTCTCCTCCCCGCCTCGCTCCTTGCCGGAATTCTCGGCGGAGGAATGCTCGTATTCCTGACCGCCTATCTGCACCGGTGGAGTTGGAGAGGTCTTATCGGCTACACCTATGGCTTCCTCGACAGCATCAGCATCCTCCAGGTCATGATGCTTGGTATCCTGGTCCTTTTCTTTGCCGGGATGCTTGCGATCGTGTTGCACCCCGGGAAGACCGGGAAGGCACAGGCCGCCTTTGCCGGTGCAGTCTCCGGCTGCACAGTCTTCCTCGTCAACGAAGTCCATATGATGGTCTCAGACACCCTCCGTCACGAGAGCACCGACCTGGTCGGCGACCTCGTCCACCAGATCACCTACCTCCTCCTCAACCATCTCGTTCCCCTCCTCCTCCTGGCCCTCTTCATGGCGGCCCTCGCCGTCCTCGGCGCACTCTTCCTCTCCTCCTTCAGGGAGAGGGCGGGGGGCACCGACGCAAAGAATCGGGCATCGCGGCTGGTCCTTGGCACGACGGCCCTCCTCATCCTCGCCCTCACGCTCCTCCCGCCACTCGTCGCCCATGCGATGCCCGGCACGGAGAATACCGTGGCAGCGATCGGCATGACCGTCATCTCGGTCGAACGCACCGCCCCCGACACCATCGTCCTCACCGCTCAGGAAGTACCCGACGCCTCTGTCCTCGCCGATTCTCCATTCACGGTTTATCTCAACGGTGTCGATGTCTCGAATGCCTCCACCCTCGCCGCGAGCGGCCTTGCCATGACCATCGAACCCGCCGGCGGACTGCAGGCCGTCGAGGGGTCGCGGGCCACCTGGCAGGGGACTGTGTTTGAGGATAATAGTACACCGGTGAACCTCACCGTCATCGCCCACGGGACCGATGGTTCTGAACAGGTGGTCCTGGACCGCCGGGTCGGGCTAAGTTGAATTTGATCTGGATGAAAAAATGTTGCAAGATATGTGAATCGGTTCGGAAGAAGTTAAAAATATGGCTCTGTAAAAACCCACTCCAATTGAGGAGAAAATGTGTGCCGCCCGCCTTCCCATAGTCTCTCGCCGAGGTCGCTGTCCCTGGACCCCCCGGATGACGATGAAGTCGGGGAAGGCACAATGGACGACTGTGATGAGAGTGCTGCCGTCCTCGAACAATCCTGCGGCGGGGGACCGAGGGGCGGCAAGCCCCTCACCAGAAATATTCATCAAGAGGATTGCTACAGAACCGGAATTGCATATCTTCTCAGTTCTGTAGAAATCCTTACCAATCCTTGGTAATACGCATGACTTAATCACCTTCCCACCCCTTCGATCGGGGGTGCTGCCGACCCCCGCGACCACAAGTGGGTCAGGAAGGCAGAATCGATGACCATGAGGGGGTGTTGCCATCCTCGACCATATCATGTCGCGGCACGCCCCCTGCAGGGAGGGGCATCTGGAGAGTATCTACAGAGTTATCCTCTCTTTTCCTTATCCTGGTCTGTCATGGCGCTCACGAGGACACAGGCCGCGATTTCGTCAACCGACCATTTCGGTTTATCCTTCTTTCCCAAAATTCTCACGAACATTTCCTTATCTCCAAAAAGAGTTCGGCCCAGGTTCATTGCGGCCAAATTGCATAATTTTCCTGCAAGAGTTCGCCTGACCGATATATCCCCCACTCAACGCCCTCACGTCGATGCACGTGACCGCGGGTCTTCCAGAGGGCCGGGTGGACGCAAACACCACAAAAAATCCTGGAAAGAAGGTACAGCCCCATGAAAACGATCACTCAAAGAGAAAAATTACATGTCCCGAGCCGTACGAGAGACCGGTGCCCTGCAACACCGCGCCCAGGACACCCGGACAGATCAAGAGACCATCCCATGTAAACCAATGTTGGAGCAATAATTGTGAAAAAAAACGATAAAAAAGGGATTGCATGGCTCCTGGAAATCGCAGGCAGCCATCGCATCCTGGTCCTGATGGCATGCCTCCTCTCCGCGATCAGTGCCATCCTCTCTTTCGCCCCCTATATCTGTATCTGGTATGTGGTCAGGGACGTCTTTGCTGCATGGCCCGACCTCTCCGCCGCCGCAGGAGTCACCTGGTACGGCTGGCTTGCAGTCGGGTTTGCCGTCCTCAGTATCGTCCTCTACTTCGTCGCCTTGATGTGCTCCCACCTGGCGGCGTTCCGCATCGAGAAGAACATGAGAAAAGAGGCGATGCACAAAATCGTCACCCTCCCTCTCGGGTTCTTCGACCAGCACACCAGCGGGCGTATGAGAAAGATCATCGACGACAACGCCTCGGTCACCCACACCTTCATGGCACACCTCCTGCCCGACCTTGCCGGCGCAGTGGTGATGCCGTTCGCCATCCTGGCCCTGCTCTTTGTCTTTGACTGGAGACTGGGGCTCGTGAGTCTCATCCCGGTGGCCCTGAGCATCTATTACCTCAAACAGATGATGGGAGGCGATCGGGCAGGCACAGTCCAGAAGTACATGGACGCCCTGGAAGAGATGAACACCGAGGCCGTCGAATATGTGCGCGGCATTCCGGTGGTAAAAGTTTTCCAGCAGACAGTATACTCGTTCAAAAATTTCCACCAGGCCATTCTGGACTATAAAAACTGGACGCTGGACTATGCCTTCAATTGCCGCGCCCCGATGACGAAGTACACCATCGCCCTCAACGGGACCTTCGTCCTGCTGATCCCGGCCGGGTTGCTGCTCATCGCCCACGCCCCTGACTACCAGGGCTTTCTCCTGAACCTCATCTTCTACATCCTCTTCACCCCGGTCTGTGCGGTGATGATGAACAAGATCATGCGCCTGGCTCAAGGATATTTTGTTGCGATGGAAGCAGTCACCCGTGTCACCGAACTCCTGGACGACGAACCTCTGCCCGAACCTGCACACCCACAGCAGCCCAAAGACCATTCGGTCGCCTTCAAGAACGTCTCGTTTGCCTATCAAGGAAGCGAAGACTACGCGGTCAGGGATCTCAGTTTCAAGATCCCTGAAGGGAAGACCTATGCGCTGGTCGGGCCCTCAGGCGGAGGAAAAACCACCATTGCAAGTCTGATCCCGCGCTTCTGGGACGTGCAGGAGGGGTCGGTCGAAGTGGGCGGCGTGGACGTCAGGCAGATGGCCTCAGACCACTTGATGGACCAAGTCGCGTTCGTGTTCCAGAACGCCCACCTCTTCAAGGCAAGCATCCTGGAAAATATCAGGTTTGCCAGACCAGATGCCAGCCGCGAGGAGGTGCTCAGGGCGGCAGAACTGGCCCAGTGCACCGAGATCCTCGACAAATTCCCGCAGGGCCTCGAAACGGTCGTCGGGACAGACGGGATATATCTCTCCGGCGGCGAACAGCAGCGTGTCGCCCTGGCCCGTGCGATCCTCAAAGACGCCCCCATCGTCGTCCTGGACGAGGCGACGGCATTTGCGGATCCAGAGAACGAATACCAGATCCAGCGTGCGTTTGAAAAATTGACCGCGAACAAGACCGTGCTGATGATCGCCCACCGGCTCTCGTCTGTGCGCAACGTCGACTGCATCCTGGTCATCCAGGACGGTATGGTGAAAGAACAGGGAACCCACGACGCACTCCTTGCACAGGAGTGGTTGTATGCAGAGATGTGGCAGGAATACCAGCGCTCTGTAGAATGGAAAGTCGGAAAGGAGGAGAATTATGTATAAGTATCTGCAGAATAGGTTTGCACTCAGTGAACAGGGGGCGAAGGACTTCGTCAGAGGGAGTCTGTACTGCGCCCTCGCCGACATCAGCCTGATGGTGCCCCTGGGCCTGGTGGTCCTCCTGCTCGACGCCCTTCTGAAACCAATCCTCGGCGTGCCGACCGGTCAGCCCCCCGACCTTCTCCTGTACACGGTGCTAGCCCTGCTCATCCTCGGGTTTATGTTTGTCTGCCATTGGTACCAGTATACCAGCGTCTATGTCTCCACCTATCGCGAGAGTGCGACGCGTCGTATCTCTTTAGCAGAGAAATTGCGCCACCTTCCATTGTCGTATTTCGGGGAAAAAGACCTCTCCGACCTGACAAACACCATCATGGGAGACTGTGCCACCCTGGAGACAGCCTTCTCCCATGCGATCCCACAGATGGTCGGAGCAAGTATCTCGACGATCCTGGTCGGTATCGGGCTGCTGGTCTTTGACTGGAAGATGGGAGTGGCCCTGCTCTGGGTGGCCCCTGTTGCCCTGGCGATCATTGTCGGTTCAAAGAAGATACAGGAAAAAGGTATTCAGACACACTATGACGCAAAACGTGCCTGTGCGGACAGGATCCAGGAGTGCCTGGAGACGGTGCAGGACATCAAAGCCTACAACCAGGAAGAGGCCTATCTGGTCGGACTGGATCAGAAACTGGACGAGGCCGAGCGGCTCCAGATCTCGTCAGAGTTCACCACAGGGATCTTTGTCAAAAGTGCGGAGATGGTCTTGAAACTGGGACTGGCAACCGTGATCCTGGTCGGGAGCAGTCTGCTGGTCTCAGGCCAGACCGACCTGCTGGTCTTCCTGATCTTCTTAATCGCGGCGTCCAGGATCTATGACCCCCTCACCGGGATCCTCGCCAACATCGCAGAGATCATTCATACCGATGTCCCCATCAACCGGATGAACGAGATCATGCGTCATCCGGTGCAGGAGGGTGCCACGGAGTATTCGACGGACGGCTACGATATCGTCTTCGATCATGTGGGGTTCTCCTATAACGAAGGCGAGACGGTCCTGAACGACGTCTCGTTCACCGCAAAGCAGGGCGAAGTGACTGCCCTTGTCGGGCCCTCTGGCGGCGGTAAGAGCACGGCGACAAAACTTGCGGCCCGCTTCTGGGACCCAAACCGTGGGACGATCACGCTTGGCGGCGTGGATATCTCGACAGTCGATCCCGAGGCCTTGCTGCGAAACTATGCCATCGTCTTCCAGGACGTCGTGCTCTTCAACGATACGGTGATGGAGAATATCAGGCTCGGGAGAAGGGACGCGACCGACGACGAGGTAAAGGCGGCGGCGCAGGCGGCGATGTGCGACGAGTTCGTCTCACGCCTGCCGCAGGGCTACCAGACCATCATCGGCGAGAATGGTTCGACATTGTCGGGCGGGGAGCGCCAGAGGATCTCCATCGCACGAGCACTGCTCAAGGACGCACCGGTCGTCCTCCTGGACGAGGCGACGGCGTCTCTTGATGTCGAAAACGAGACCAAGATCCAGAGCGCCATCTCGCAGTTGATCAGAGACAAGACCGTGCTGATCATCGCCCACCGGATGCGCACGGTCGCGAATGCCGACACGATCGTCGTGCTGGACGGTGGATATGTGGCGCAGCAGGGCACTTCAGATGAGTTGCTCAAGGAAGGAGGGCTGTATAAGCACATGGTCAGTCTGCAGCGCCAGAGTATGGACTGGTCGATCTGATCAGTGCCTGGAAAGCCCTCACCTTTTTTTGGTACAGGCCCTTCTGATCTCATGGCATCGAAATTTCTTCTCATCTCGGACTTGTGAGCCACCCATCTCATCCTGCGATGAAGATATAGTGATCTCTCGGGCGGGGGGCGTGCCACCCCCCTCGGAACCACCCGCAAGCGATAGGGCGTGGACTATACAACACCCTCTTCTGGATCCTCGATTGTGCCTTCCGTACCCTATCTCCATCCTGTGGGGTCCAGGGGTAGGGTCCCCAACGCAAGCATGGGAGGAGGGAACTGAACGATACTCAAACCAAGAAATGGTGGGGTTTTCTGCATAGACAATTTTGGAGGATTGGCTCTGTAGAAAAACTCTCTTATTCCCAGTACGAGTGTGACCCCACTTTCCCACACCGATCGCGCCGTGGGCTCCCCCGAAAGCCACTGGCTTTCTCATGTTCTTTTCACTCGCACCTCGAAGATTGAAAATTTTCTTTTCTTGAACTCACTACCATTCATATCTCGA
>JAQVHG010000033.1 GCA_028696365.1 Methanofollis sp. | reverse complement strand
CATCGAGCATATGACCGACGGCTCGAAGAGTATGGAGGACTTTTTCAGGGAGATCGGCGAGGAGGTCTCGGTCCCGCAGGTGAGTCTTGCCTTCAGGCGGGAGGGAGTGCGCGACATCCTCTTCACGGTCCCAAATGTCCATCCAGGCCCGATGGGCGAGATCGGCGGCGGGAACCTGACCCGTGCGGTCTACGAGGCTTTCCCTGAGGAGGTGATGACGGCCCACGGGTGTTCGACGCACGACTTCAACCTGGTCTCGGCCTCTGAGAGCGAGAAGATCGTCGCGGCGGTGCAGGACTCGCTCGAAGATCTCCCCTACTCCTCGTGTGCCGGACCGTCCCGCCACACCCGCGTCGGGTCGGTGGAGGTGCTTGCGCAACCGATGGGCGACGCCCTCCTGATGGTCTCGACGCGCTGGCCGCAGAAGACCGAGGACGTCGACTTCGGGATCGGGATGACGGTGATGGCCGAGGCGCACCGGTGTTTTGCGCATTGCGCCTTCGTCGATGCCCATAACTGCATGGCAGACGTCGCCTCGCCGGTGCACATCGCCTCGAAGGAGGGGAGCGAGTACCTCGCCGTTGCGCAGCAGTGTATCTCCGACTCTGTCGGGGGAGCGGTGCATCCCTTCAGGGCCGGCGCGGCCCGTGTCTCCATGCCTTTCAGCCGCGAGGAGGGGATCGGCGACCGCGGGGTGCAGGCCCTGGGCATCGAGACCGCAGGGCAGCGGACGGCCTATGTCCTCTTCGATGGCAACAACATGGTCACCGACCTGCGGCCCGCGGTGCTCGAGGCGGTCGGCGGTCTCGTCGATGAGTGCGAGGTGATGACCTCGGACTCGCATGTCGTCAACACCGTCACCGGCAAGAATCCGCTCGGGCTCCATGTGAGCCCCGACATCCTCGCAAAATTTGCGAAGCAGGCGGTGGAGGAGGCGCTCGCCGACCTCGCTGATGCGGAGGTGGCCTCGGCCTCGGCCGCCTGCGAGGACGTCCTGGTCTTTGGTTCGAACCGGATCTCTGAGCTCGCAAGCACGGTGAACGCCATGCTCGTCTTCATCCCACCCCTCTCCCTGGCGGTGCTGCTAGTGGCGTTTTTGTTGTCGGTGCTCGCGTATGTGGTGATTGTGTAGAGGTGCCTTGGGGCGCCTCTGGTTTTTTTAGGGGGGTGTCTGCCCCTTGTGTGTCTCTTTCATCGTATTCGCCCCGTAGTAATCTCGAAGATAGCCTGTTGCAGGTCTTTAGTTTGCAGGTAAAGGGACTGAGCAGGAAGGTCCAGGCCTTCAGGCGTAGGACCGAAAAAACCGTACAGAGGTACACCAAAAATACATATTTCTAAAAAAATATATTATAGCACGCAGACAGATTCTCACCAGAAGGAAACTCCCTCCCACACGATCACCTGCCAGGGTGAAACTGCCATGAGCCGGGTCAAGGAAGAGATCATCAGTGAGTTGAACACCCTCTCGCCCAGGGCATCCGAAGAAGTTCTTAGTTTCATCAGGTTCCTGAAATCAAAGCGCCAGAAGGCCGTTCCCGACACCGCCCTCGCGAGCGAGCCCGTGCTTGGGAAAGACTGGCTTCTGCCCGAGGAGGACGAGGCGTGGGACGATTTATAAAAGGCGATGTTGTTATCGTACCATTTCCCTTCTCAGACCTCTCAACCGTGAAACGACGTCCGGCCCTTGTCGTTGCTACCCCCGGTGGTGACGATCTCATCCTCTGCCAGATCACGAGTCAACAGATCCGGGACCGCTACGCTATTGGTATCACCGACACTGACTTTGTCGAAGGAACGCTCCGAAAATCAAGCAACGTCCGGCCAAATCGGATATTTTCCGCCAGCATCAACCTTATTCTGTACCGGGCCGGCCACCTCGATGATCAGGCCATGAAGTCGGTCACCACCAGGCTCATTGAGATCCTTCAGGCCGAATGAGTGCTGGCCCCGAGGAAGCGTTCATCGTCAGGATGCGAAGGCCGCAGGGATCGATCTTCTCGGGAGGTTTTCAATAGAGCCAAAATTTCAAATTCGACTGCCAGAAAAATCCCGAACTTTCGGCTCTGTAGAAACCATCCTCTTTTCATCACCTCAACCCCCCTGTGACCTTCATCCATCGCCTTCCCTCCTGCTCACGCCGCAGGGGCGCTGCCCCCGGACCCCCGGGATTGCGATAGAGTTGGGAAGGCGGAGAGATGACCGCAGAGAGGGGGGTGCAGTCCACCTCCCTATCGTGATGCGGGGGGACCGGGGGGCGGCCAGCCCCCCGCAGAGATAACCATCAAGAGCATTTCTACAAAGCCGAACTTTCGGGTTTTGGAAGCGATTGAGAGCGACCACCCACCCACATGCCGAAGCGCACCTCAGAAAATTATCAATCGCGTATGCTTGAAACGAAGGTTCATGGTGAATTCTACAAAGCCAGATCCCGATCTTTTTGATTCTCAAAAATCGGCTCTGTAGAAATCCTCACAAATTCTTGGTGTGATCGTAACTCAACTGCCTTCCCACATATATTGCGCCGGGAGCTCCGCCCCCGGACAGCGAAGATCAAAGATCTTCTTGACTCCCTACGGTCGTCAGTGAAGACTTCGTCTTCTCATGCTCGCTCTGTTCACACAGCGAAGATCAGAGATCTTCTCGACTCCCTCCGGTCGTCCCCCGGGATGAAGATAGGACTGGGAAGGCACAATAGACGAACATGAGGGATTGCAGTCCTCCCCCTATCGTGTGGCGGGGGGTCCGGGGGGTGCAACCCCCCGTCAAAGATAACTGTCCAGAGGATTTCTACAGAACCTAAAAATCCCCCCTGACGTACTGTTGAGCCCCTTCACAATTTTTCTATGGGCCTGGTTGGAGAAATTGAATTCAACGGGCGTAGAACTATATATCGGAGGCGTGATGATCTCCTATCATGGCATTGGACAGCCGCTGGATTGGGGCTGAACTTTCGGTTGTCGAGAGAGCGATCGCCTGCGATACAGAATACGAGAATGTCGGTTATGTCCAGTACGATACAAGAGACGGACACTATTTTTTTCTCCATCCCTCGCCCTTCCTGCCCACGGCCAGAAAAGAGATCTATTATGCCCCGACCTCTCCCCCTCCAGAGCACGAGTTCGTCGAGGTCGAGGTCTCTGAGAGAACACCGGTGTTCCTGGACAGGGCCTGCAAAGACCATCTGTATGTAAAGACGATCTCGGGGTGGAAACCCTTCGACATCACTCCCCTTGCGACACGGAGAAAAGACCTCGACTTCATGGAGATCATCGATTTCTTCACCTATCCGTACAAAGGCGAGGCCGATATCGTCCAGGAGATCGCGACCTGTTCGACGCTGTTTGCGTTCTCTTCCCCTCCGATCACCGGCGAGACCGGAGGGATCAAGACCGCGGTCTTCGGGAAAAATTACCAGTGGGACCTGTTCCAGAGACCATTGAAGATCATCCCCCCCGAGTTCAGGAGGATACGTTCGGAGTACTATTACTCGATCTCTGAGACCGATCGCCCGGTCAGGAAGAGCAGGGGAGAGGTGAACCAGGCCGTTCTCAGACCGGAAAAAGTGGTGTCAGATCTCCCGATCGTGATCGATGAGGTCTCACGACGAAGATGTTCCCCTGGGCATCGTGAGAACCAGGGCGTGGAGGCAGGGGTCATCCTTGCCCAGGTGCTGGACGGGTTGCTCCTGAAGCCTGGAGCACCTGAGGGTATTGAAAAGATGATGCACGAGGCGATCTATAGCCTGCGGGACGAATATTTTTCCGCCGGCCAGGTCCCTTTCAACCAGAATATCGGGGATGCGGTTCCGAGACTGGCCTCCTCGTACGCCAGGTTGCAGGCCAGTCCTGACATCAGAAAAGAGGACGTCAGGTATGTGGTCGACATGTGGTCGTCGATGTTCCAGAGGGCCGAGAAGATCTCGTCGTACCCGATGAAGACGCACCACATGTATGAGTTGACCGGCGAAGGGCGGCGGGTGTACTTCGAGTGCTACGACGTCTTCGGGGCAGACTATACTATCCCGATTGTAGAGGCGATGGACGCCGTCACCGTCGCCCCGGTCGACTTTGAACTGGCCCTCGATTCCCTGGTCGAGAAGGGATATTGCAAGAGGAGCAGGGACGCCATCATGCTCCTCGAACCCTACCGGTAGGAGATATCTCCAGCTGTGTACCTGGCGGACTGACACGCCATGGCATGAATAATATATTCATCCAATGATGGGACTATGCCATATGCAGATCTGTCCTGATTGCCATGCACAATGCTCTGATGATGCAAAATATTGTGGAAAATGCCAGGTAAAACTTCTCAACGCCAAAGAGTGGAGTTGATTAGGCTCTGTAGAAATCCTCTTGATGAATCTCTCTGGCGGGGGGCTGGCCCTCGAAGACCTGCGGGTCTTCTCAAGCTCGCTGGCGCTCGCACAGCGAAAATTGAAAACTTTCTCGAACTCACTATCGTTCGTTCCCCCCGAACCCTCGAAGATCAGAGATCTTCTCAAGTTCGCTCCGCTCACACCCCGCGCCACGATAGGTCGAGGACGGCAGCACTCTCTTGATGGTTATCTATTCTGCCTTCCCGACCCTATCGTGGTCCCCTGGGGGTCCGGGGGCGTTGCCACCGGCCTGAAGATAGAGGAAGGCGGTTGAATCGCGCTCGCACCCATTGAGTGAGGTTTTCTCTGGAAGGAAGCGCTTCGGTTCGAGGAGATGTTCACCCTTGGAGGGTTTTGGGATATGCTCGGGGGTAACGGTTGAGTTGAAAGGGCCAGGGGTCAACACCCCTCGCCCCCGATCCCCTTTTATACCCTCACCGCCTCTCCGGGCAGAAGACCGATGGACCACGATCACCACCACGGAGGGGGCGGCGGGCACCACCACCAGGCGGCCCTCGCCGATTTCAAGCGCCGGTTTCTCGTCTCGACCATTCTCACCGTCCCCATCCTCCTCCTCTCCCCGACCATCCAGACACTCCTGGGGTTCAGCATCGAGGTTCCGGGCGCCGAATACCTCGTCCTCGTCCTCGCCACCGTTGTCTACGTCTACGGCGGCTACCCCTTCCTCGCCGGGATCGTCGACGAACTGAAGGCCCGGATGCCAGGGATGATGACGCTCATCGCCGTCGCGATCACGGTCGCTTATTTCTACAGCGCCGCGGTGGTCTTCGGCGTCTCCGGCGAGGGCTTCTTCTGGGAACTCGCCACCCTGATCGACATCATGCTCCTCGGCCACTGGATCGAGATGCGCTCGGTGCTCGGGGCGTCGCGGGCCCTTGAAGAACTCGTGCGGATCATGCCGCAGGAGGCGCACCGTCTGGGGGACGGCGGCGTCGAGGAGGTGACGGTCGAGGCGCTCGCCGTCGGCGATAGGGTGCTCGTGAAGCCGGGCGAGAAGATTCCGATCGACGGCGTGGTCGTCGAGGGGGAGAGTAGCGTCAACGAAGCGATGCTGACCGGTGAGTCGCAGCCGGTGAGACGGCGGTCTGGCGACCCTGTCATCGGCGGGGCGATCAATGGCGAGGGCTCGCTCGTCGTCGAGGTGGAGAAGGTGGGTGCCGACACCTATCTCAGCCAGGTGGTCGACCTGGTGCGCCGGGCCCAGGAGAGCAGGTCGCGGACCCAGGACCTCGCGAACCGCGCCGCCTTCTTTCTCGTCGTCGTCGCCCTCTCGGTCGGGGTGCTTACTTTTGTCGGCTGGGTCTATCTTGTCGGCGACGCCGGGTTTGCGATCGAACGGGCGGCGACGGTGATGGTGATCACCTGCCCCCACGCCCTCGGGCTCGCCGTCCCGCTGGTCATCGCCGTCTCGACCGCCCTGGCCGCCCAATCGGGGTTCTTGATCCGGGACCGCCAGGCCTTTGAGCAGGCAAAAGATATCGGGGCGGTGGTCTTTGACAAGACCGGGACGCTGACCGAGGGGCGGTTCGGGGTGACCGACCTCCTCGCCTTCGGCGGCAGGACCGAGGAGGAGGTGCTGCGGCTTGCGGCCTCCCTCGAGGCCCGCTCAGAGCACCCGATCGCGAGAGGGATCCTGCGGGAGGCTGAGGACCGTGGCCTGGCCCTGGAACCCACCGAAGAGTTCAGGGCGGTCCCTGGCAGAGGGGTCGAGGCGGTCGTCGCCGGACGGCGCCTGGAGGTGGCAGGCCCTGGATCCCTGGAGCCCGACCCGCGGGTGGAGGCGCTGCAGCGGCAGGGGAAGACCGTCGTCTCTCTCCTCGAGGACACGACTCCCATCGGCGCCCTCGCCCTTGCCGACATCGTGCGTCCTGAGTCCCGTGAGGCGATCGCCCGCCTCAAAGCGATGGGGGTCCAGTGCATGATGCTCACCGGCGACAACCGGTACGTCGCCGCCTGGGTGGCAGAGGACCTGGGGCTGGACCAGTTCTTCGCCGGCGTCCTCCCTCACGAGAAGGCCGAAAGAATCGCGGAGGTCAAAAAGAACCACGTCGTCGCCATGGTCGGCGACGGGATCAACGACGCCCCGGCCCTCGTCTCCGCCGATGTGGGAATCGCGATCGGGGCCGGCACCGACGTCGCTGTCGAGAGTGCTGACATCGTGCTGGTGAAAAACGACCCCCGCGACGCTGCGGCGGTCGTCGATCTCTCGAAGAAGACCTACGCCAAGATGGTGCAGAACCTCTTCTGGGCCACCGGCTACAACGCCTTTGCCATCCCGCTCGCCGCCGGCGTGGCAAGCGGCTACGGGCTTGTCCTCTCCCCGGCGGCAGGAGCGATCCTGATGAGCGCGAGCACCGTCATCGTGGCGGTCAATGCCCAACTCCTCCGCAGGTAGCGCTCAGGATGGGTCCATTGCTTCTCGCAAAGGGTCAAGAATTGTGATATGAAAGAGGTGCTCTCGCCTCACGGGTGATCCGGCAAAGCCACATTTCTGGCTTTGGAGAGCCCCTCGCCTCTTCCGGGCACGATGATGCCGACCAAAGAGGGGGTGGAAGTTGAGTATCGTGCTCCTCCCGCCGCTACTCATATGTGGGGTCCGGGAGGTGCAGCTTCCTGGTGCGAGACGAGACACCGATCTTTCGATTTGGGTGGCCTTCCCCGTCCCCCCGCGCAAGCGATGGGTGGTGAACGGCAAATCTCTCTTCAGGTTCATCGATTTTGCCTCCCCGACCCTATCTTCATCCCAGAGATTCCCTGTGAAGAAAAAATATGGAATATTTTTCTGTGCACCGGGAATGCTCCTCATTTTCGGCTTTGTAGAAACCCTCACTCATTCCTGGTATGAGTGTGACCTACTCGCTCTCGAAGATCAAAGATCTTCTCGAACTCATTGTCGTTTGTTTCCCCCAGACCCCCAGGATGACGGTGGAGTCAGGAAGGCACATCCGATGTTCTTAACGAAGATTATGCGATCTCCGACTAATCGTGTGGCGGGGGTCCGGGGGCAGCGCCCCGGCACCGATGTTTGGGAAGGCGTGATGATCTGGACGTGCCGCCCTCGTCGCGATTCTTCACCGCAATCTCGTAATGGGGGGCGGCAATGAAGTGATGAGATCCTATGTGGTGTCCTGCTCCGAAGAGGGAACAAGGATCCACTCACTAGAGACCAACAAGAATTTTCATCCCGTATGCTTGAACCCCGAATTCATGCCCGATTCTACAGAGCCGCATTTTTTTGACAGGCAGATCTCCAATCTTCCGTGAATCTCTGATTTTCGAGGGAGCCCCCGGCGAGAAACTATAGGAAGGCGGGGGAGTCACGCCCACACCAGGAATTGGTGGGGTCTCTAGAGAGCCAATATTTTTTCAGCCTTCCCAGTTCCATCATCATCCTAGGATGTGGGGCGTGCGGGACCGACGTTCTTGAAGGAGGATTGTGCTGTATTCGCCCTATCGTGCATCATGGGGATTTCAATAGATCTGAGAATTTTCATCTCTGCAACCCTGCAATAAAAAAGATCTTCAGGCCCCATCCCCCATCCTGGCATCATCTCCCCTCTTGCAGGGCCTCAGGGTGATCTCAAGGCCTTTTTTCGTCACACTAATATATTATAATGAGTATTATTGGATCAGTTTCGTCTCTTGTTGATAGTGGACCCAGGGCCTCATGCTTTCCTAGTGCTCCTGGGTATTGGAGGATTGAGAGAGATGCCGATCCATCTGAAGGAGAGTGTGGACCTGCGTTCTTTGGAGGCGCACCTCTCCTCCCTCTCGACCCCTGAGGACATCCTGGCACTCTTCTTGCTCTTGGGATACCCTGAGGAGCGGCTCTGGTGGAGCCAGGAAGACGTCGACCTCAGGCGCGAGGAGGCGGAGAAGATCTCGACGCTGTCGTCCCTCAGGATCTTCGAGGACGATCTCAGGGTGTTCTTACTTGAGACCTCGTCGCTGGACCCTGATTTTATCCATACAGTCACCCGTGCCCTTGGTCGCCGTCACCCCAGATCCCTGGTGATTGTTACGGTCGACTACTCCAGGGTCGTCTTCGTCTATCCTGGGGGAGAGGGCTGCGTCAGGAAGATCACCCGCCTCACCCTGGACCCTGCAGACCTCCGTCCCATGCAGGTCAGGGCGCTTGGGCGGATGGCTTGGCCGGCAGACGCTACGTCGTCTGAGGTCTGGCGTCTCTGGGGGGAGGCCTTCGATGTCGAGGCACTCACCACCTCGTTTCTCGCAGGGTATCAGGAGATTTTTTTCCGTCTCTGCGAGCATGCAGGCGGGGCGTCCGTGGGCGAGGCCCGTGTATTCTCGCTGCAGTTCTTGAACAGGATGATGTTCATCTCCTTCATCGAGAAGATATGGTGGCCAGGGCCACCGCCCTTTCTGAGATGGGTGTGGGAGGCGTACCTCTCAGAGGGACTCTATGGCTCAGACCAGTTCTCCCGGCACTGGCTGCGGGCGATCTTTTTTCAGGCACTGAATGGCCGGAACCACGAGATCACCGGCCTCCTCGACGAGGTGACCAGGGTCCTCCTAACGCTCCCCTATCTCAATGACTCTCTCTTCGTCGAGGAAGAGGTCGACAGACCTGGACTCACGCTCCCCGACGAGATCATCAGGGAGGTCGTGGCGTTTTTTGAGGCCTATCCCTTCACTCCCTGTGAGGCCACGCCCCACGACGAAGAGGTCGCGGTCGACCCCCAGATGATCGGGCATGTCCATGAGTGGTACACCGCCGCACACGCCGGCCGGAAAAGCCAGGGGATCTATTACACCCCGCAAATCGAGGTCGACTTCATGTGCCGGCAGGCCGTGGCCTGGGCGCTGATGAACCAGATGCCAGACCTCTCACGCGAGGCGCTCATTCATTTTGTCTTCGATCCCCCAGGAGAGGACGAGAAGACCCGCGCTCTTGACCAGCACCCAGGGGCCTGGCGGCGGGTCGAAGATGCCCTCGACGGTCTTATGATCGTCGACCCTGCCTGCGGGTCAGGGGCCTTCCTGATCGGGATGATCGACCTCCTCGCCGAACTCTCCTGCACAACTCAGACTCGCACCAGCCCTGGCGCCAGGGAACGTGGCACCAGGTCCAGAGTCCTGCAGCGCTCCCTGTACGGTGTCGACGTCATGCCATGGGCGGTGCAGGCCGCCGGTCTGCGGGTGTGGCTCTCCCTCGCCGCCGAGATGGACCTCGCGGAGGGCGGTGCGGATGGCGCCCCCCTCCTCCCCGACCTCGGCCACAGACTTTGCGTCGGGGACGCGGTGGTGGAGGGGGATTCGTTCTGCTGGGGTGTCGACTTTGTCGAGGTCTTTCAGGAGAAGAAAGGGTTTGATATCGTCATCGGCAATCCCCCCTATGTCCGCCAGGAACTGATCTCCCCGCCTGCCAGGGGTGCGGCGGCCACTCAGGACGAGCGGCGCGAGTACAAGGCCAGACTCATCGATGCGATCTGCTCGCGCTTTCCCATGGTCACAAAAATCGACGGAAAAAACGACCTCTACATCTACTTCATCTTCCGCGGCCTCTCTCTTCTCAACAAGAATGGGATCTGCTGTTTCGTCACCTCAAATGCCTGGCTTGATGCCGGGTACGGCCGGGACCTCCAGGAGTTCCTCCTCAAGTATGTCCCGATTCATGCCATCTACGACGCCCCGACACGGAGTTTTAGGCGTGCCGACGTGAACACCGTCATCGCCGTCTTCGGCGCCCCAGAAATCCTGTCCACCAGGGGGGATCCTCCATGGGCGACGCTCTCGCACCCCGCGAAGTTCGTCCACCTCCGCAGGCCCTTTGAGGAGGGCGTCTCGGCAGAGACGATGGTCGCGATCGACCAGACCAGGGCAGGGGCGCTGGGAGATGTGGTCCGGACAGAGGCGTGCCGCATCGTCCCTCTTCTCCAGGCAGACCTCCTCGAAGAGGGGTGGAGCCATGGCAGGGGCGAGAGAGGGTCGTATGGGGGGAACAAGTGGGGCGGGAAATATCTCAGGGCGCCAGATATCTTCTATACCGTCCTGGAGAAAGGCAAAAACCACCTGGCCAGAATCGGAGACGTCGCGCCGTTCAGGCGGGGGATCACCACCGGGTCCAATGCGTTTTTCTACCTGGATAAAGAGGCTCAAGAGAGATGGGAGATCGAAGAGGAGTTCTTGCGCCCGGTCCTCAAAAGCCCGCGGGAGTGCAGGCACATCATGGTCGACCCTGAGGCGCTGGAGTACATGGTGTTTGTCTGCGAAAGGCCGAGGGATGAACTCAGGGCTACGAATGCGTTACGATATATCGAGTGGGGCGAGGCGCATGAGGTGAGGGTGCGGGGCGGTGGCGAGAGGGGGGCGTGGGTGCGGGGGTATCAGCACCTGAGGAGCCTGGAAGGCAGAGAGAGGTGGTATTCGCTGGAAGAAAAGAAAGGGAATATCTTCTGGGTCAAGGAGACGCATGACAGGCTTGGGTGTTTCATCTCAGAGGAGCCTGTGGCATGCGACTGCAGACTGTATGCCGGGGATGGGTCGACTGAGGTAAAAAATGCGCTCAACAGCACGGTCACCCATCTCTTCTCAGAGGTTCTTGCGAGGAGTAATTTAGGATGTGGGGCAAGGTCGCTGATGGTCTATGAGGTCAATCAGTTCTATGTACCCTCAGGGATCGAAGAGCTACGCGAGCGACTCGTCCTCGGGGACCGGGAGTGCGGCTCGATCTTTGCAGAGTGTGGGTTCGATCCGGCGCTCCCGATCAGGGACCAGGACCCGGTTCCTGTTGCTGATAGAAGGCGCCTTGACAGGATAATCTTCGAGGAGTTTGGGTTGACTGAGGAGGAGCAGGACGAGGTGTACTACGCCGTGTGTGAACTGGTCCAGCAGAGACTTGAGAAAGGGAGACCACCGTCGCCTTCGAGAGTGATGGATAGTTGGTCGTGATCTCGGTGGTGTGGGATGGATTTTGTGGCTTTGTAGAATCCCTCACTTATCGTTTGGGGAATGTGTGTCACCCCCCTTCCTTCCTCTTCGACCGGGGGCAGAGCCCCCGAACCCTCAGGATGACGATGAGGGCTGGAAGGCAGAATAGGTAACCATGAAGAGGGTGCTGCCGTCCTCGATCTATCGTGTTGTGACGGGGGGTTTGGGGGGCGGCAAGCCCCCCGCAGAGAGAACTGTCCTGAGGATTTCTACAAATCCGATTTTGTAGAATTCCTCCGGATGGTCCTCTTTCCTGTTCGAGGATCAGAGATCCACGGAAGATCGAAGATCTCCCTGTCACCAGAAATCTTCGATTCCCTATGTTCTCAAACTCCCTCTGGTCGTCCACTTAAATTCCCTGCGCGAAGATATGGGAAGGAGATACGTCACGCTCACACTCAGAAGAGACGGGGGTTTCTACACCGCCGAAGTATGGGCAAGTCAGGTTGAAGAAATGTCAGCCAGAGCGGAGAAAGTGCTACCGAAATAGTGCGAGGGGTGGGATTCGAACCCACGGACTCCTGCGAGAACGGATCTTAAGTCCGCCGGTTTTGGCCTGGCTTACCTACCCTCGCAAGCCATTGAATTTTGTTTTTATGACTAATTAAGAGATTGCAATTTTTGTTGAGTGACGGCATTGCCCTTCGAGATCCGATACCATTTTAGGTGATCATATCTTAAGTCCGGCGCCTTTGGCCGACTTGGCTACCCTCGCTCTCCTACTAGATGGACACAGGAGAACAAAAAGATACTGGCACGTCAGGGAGTGAATGCTCTGGACTTCAATGATTTCAAGAAAGTCAATGAATAATCATGATAAAATCTTAAAGAATCAAGCTCTATTTAGAAAAAGAGAACCAGGAAAATAATAAAATATCAAAAAGGCGTACCTTGATCCCCGGAGGTGAAGTCAGTTCACCACAGTCCAGACACTGGATGGCCGCACCTCCAGACTGTGCGACGTCGTAACTGCATTTCACCATGCACACCTCAAAATAAAACGTCCATTCTCCGGCGTCGCACAATTTATTCCGCACATCTCGACCGACATCAGCGCCGAGGCAAAGAAACCGGTCCTCGTCATCACCCCGACGAACGCCACACCCACTGAGACCATCACTATCCATGGCGGCAACCTCTCTATGCCTGCTGCCCTAACGCTCCTCTCCCTAGCCGTCGACCTCACCGGCGGGCGCGGCAGCCTGTACACCACCGACGGTCTCGACCCGGTCCTTTCCCATGAGGCTCTC
>JAQVHG010000304.1 GCA_028696365.1 Methanofollis sp. | reverse complement strand
ACAGAATATCTCAAACTCGCTGTCGCATCGTCCCGCCGACTTCCCGCCTGGAGAGGGAGATGGAGACTGCACTCCCGTGCGTGTGGTGTGGGGAGGCGTGATGGAATGATCAGACATGCCGCCCCTGGTAACGATTCTGGCGGATTGAACCTATGGGACGTGATCAGAGATCACTCTCTATCTTGATATGCCGCTCAGGATAATTTTCAACCGTTTCAACCGCGTAATCTGAAATTCCAGAGAAGACAGTCCAGAAAAGACCATGAGACCTTGCAGTCCTTGGAATAGATCAGATAAGAAAGTTCAGAAAACGTGGGGTCGGTGAGATTTGAACTCACGATCGACGGGTCTCTCCGACATGCGCGGGGAGCGAGATTTTGCATCAGCGCTCCAACGGGTCATCATCAGATCAGTAGACCCATTGTTCATCACACGCAAAGACCGCTGGAGCCCGTCGCCATTCCGGACTAGGCCACGACCCCGAATGCATCATACATGTACGCCCTTCTCTAACTTAATTATTGTGATCGGCGAGCACTAATGATATAAGATCTTCTCGCACCAGTACATACGAAAATCTATGGTCACGGGCAGTTATGCATGCGGACATTCCGGGCTGTCGCTGATGGGCGAGACCATCGGCGCCATGCTCAACCGTATCGCCGCACGATACCCGGAGAACGAAGCCCTGGTATCTGTGCACCAGAACATCCGCTGGACGTACCGGGAGTTTCTTCTTCAGGTGAACTCCCTCGCACGTGGCCTTATGGCACTCGGCGTCGAGCGCGGCGACCGGGTTGCGATCTGGGCGATGAACTATGCCGAGTGGACTCTGACCCAGTTTGCGACCGCAAAGATCGGGGCCATCCTGGTCAACATCAACCCGTCCTACCGGGTCTTTGAACTCGAGTACGCCCTCAAGCAGGCCGAGGTCTCGACCCTCATCGTGCAGGGGCGGTTCAAGACCTCCGACTATGTCGGCATGGTCTATGAGGCCTGCCCCGAGGCGATCGAGGCGCGACCTGGGAGGATCTCCACCGAGAAGTTCCCGTTCCTCAAAAACATCATCTTCATGGGCGACATCCCGTACAACGGCATGTTCACCTGGGACGAGGTGCTCAAGAGGGGTGAGGTGATCAGCCGCGATGAACTCGAAGAGCGCGAGGAGACCCTCAACTTCGACGACGCGATCAACATCCAGTATACCAGCGGGACGACCGGGTTCCCGAAGGGCGTCGTCCTCACCCACCACGGCGTGATGAACAACGGGTTCATCATCGGCGAAGGGATGAAGTTCACCGAGAAGGACCGTCTCTGTATCCCGGTCCCCTTCTATCACTGCTTCGGCATGGTCCTCTCGAACATGGCCTGTGTCACCCATGGGTCGACGATGGTCATCCCGTCCCCTGCCTTCAAGCCCGAGGCGGTCCTCAAGGCCGTCCAGAACGAACGGTGCACCGCACTCCACGGGGTGCCGACGATGTTCATCGCCGAACTCTGTCACCCAAACTTCGACAAGTACGACTACTCATGTCTGCGCACCGGGATCATGGCAGGGTCGCCCTGCCCGATCGAGGTGATGAAGGAGGTCAACACCCTGATGAACATGAAGGACATCGTCATCGTCTATGGGCAGACCGAACTCTCGCCAGGCATCACGATGACCACTGTCGACGACCCTCTGGACCGCAGGGTGACGACGGTCGGCCGGGCCTTCCCGCACACCGAGATCAAGATCATCGACCCGGCGACGCGGCGGATCGTCCCCTGCGGGGTGGTCGGCGAGATCTGCGCCCGCGGCTATATGACGATGAAGTGTTACTACAACAACCCCTCTGCCAGCCGCGCCACCCTGGACCACAATGGCTGGCTGCATACCGGCGACCTTGGGGTGATGGACGAGGAAGGGTATGTGAAGATGTCAGGGCGTCTCAAGGAGATGGTGATCAGGGGCGGCGAGAACATCTATCCACGAGAGATCGAGGAGTTCCTCCACCTCCACCCCAAGATCGCCGATGCCTACGTGATCGGGGTGCCTGACAAGAAGTACGGCGAGGAACTGATGGCATGGGTGAAGCCGGCGAATGGGAAGGCCGTCACCGAAGAGGAGATCGTCGACTTCTGCACCGGGCAGATCGCTCGCTTCAAGATCCCGAGATATTACAAATTCGTCGACGAGTTCCCGATGTCGGTCACCGGCAAGATCCAGAAGTTCAAGATGCGCGATATTTCCATCGAAGAACTCGGGCTTGGCGAGGTCTCTGAGGTCAAGACGGCCTGAAGGGTCCACACTTTTTTTGCAGTGGAGGGGGGTTGCACCCACTGGTCCCCACGCCACACGAAATGGTCGAGGACGGCAGCACCCTCTTCAGGTGCATTGATGGAGCCTTCCCGGCTCTATCTTCATCCCGGGGGTTCCGGGGGCAGAGCCCCCGGCGGGAGGATGATGGAAGGCGGTTAAGTTACTCTTGCACCAGGAAGAGATGAGGGTTTCTACAAAGCCACAGAACTATTTTTTCCATCTTTTTCCAGGTTCTCTTCTTCGTGTGCTGGTAGCGAGGAGGAGTGGGGTTCTGGACAAAAAAATTCTGGAAGAAAAATCTTGGAGGAATATTTCTGCAGAGAAAAATTTGATCAAAAAAATTCGGACAAAAAAATTCCGGTGAACAAATATCCTACAAAAAAATCTGGAAGGTTGGCATTGTAGAAGCCCTCACTGTTCTGGGTGAGTGCGATTTTGCGTGCGTTAGGCGATAGGGGGAGGACGGCAACCTGTCTTTCGGGATCTTTTATTCGACCTTCCCGGTCCTATCTTCGTCCCGGTGGTCTGGTGGCTGGGAGCGGTAGCGAGTTCGAGAATATTTTCAATTTTCGGCTCTGCAGATATCCTCTTGATGCATCTCTCTGGCGGGGGGCTTGCCACCCCTCGAACTCCCCGCAACACGATAGGTCGATGACGGCAG
>JAQVHG010000303.1 GCA_028696365.1 Methanofollis sp. | reverse complement strand
GTTACCCATCTCAATGTATTTCTTAGCATTGTCCCAGGCGCCACCGGCATTTGCCATGGTGATGGCGAGCATGAACCCTGAGACAAGTGACCCTGCGAGCAGACCGCCGAGGGCACCCTTGCCGAGTACGAGACCGACGAGGATCGGGGCAACGATGGCGAGGAGACCTGGTGCGATCATCTCTTTGAGGGCAGAGTGAGTGGAGATGGTGATGCAGGACTCATAGTCGGGGTCTGCCTTCCCTTCCATCAAGCCCTTGATCTCCTTGAACTGGCGACGGACCTCGACGACGATCTCGTAGGCCGCCCGTCCCACGGCCGTCATGGTCATGGAGGAGAAGAGGAACGGGAGCATCGCACCGATGATCAGACCGATGAAGACCGGGGTGTCAAGGATGTCGATGGGGATGGTCCCGCCGTCCAGGCTGACTGCATGGGCGTAGGACGAGAAGAGGGCAAGTGCGGTGAGTGCCGCGGACCCAATGGCAAAGCCCTTGCCAATCGCTGCGGTGGTGTTCCCGACGGCGTCGAGGGTGTCGGTGATCTCACGGACTTCAGGATCCTGGTGGGACATCTCGGCGATACCGCCGGCATTGTCGGCCACAGGCCCGTATGCGTCGACTGCAAGAGAGATACCCAGGGTGGCGAGCATACCGACGGCCGCAATGGCGATACCGTACAACCCGGAGAACTGGTATGCGAAGTAGATCGCGATAGCGATGATGATCACCGGGAAGAGGGTGGATTCCATACCCTTCGCAAACCCGGTGATGATGTTGGTCGCAGACCCTGTCTGGCAGGACCGTGCGATCTCGAGGGTGGGTTTGCGCTCGAAGGAGGTGTAGTATTCGGTGATCTGGCCGATCAGGAAACCGGCAATGAGACCGGCGATGGTGGCGATGAAGACCCCGAACCCGTACTCCCCGAGGAGCATATCGGTGATGAAGTAGGTGGCGCCCACCACAAGCACGAGCGCGACGAGGAGGCCCTTGTTGAAGGCCATGTGGATGGCGCTCGACTCGGCTCTGTTTGTCCTGACAAACAAGGAACCGATGATGGAAGCGATGATCCCGACTGAGGCGATGACGACCGGGAGCAGGATAACGTTCATCGGGTCGATGTTGGGGAAGAACGTCGCTGCAGTTGCAGCACCGAGGAGCATCGTCGCGATGATGGAGCCGACATATGACTCATAGAGGTCTGCACCCATACCGGCGATGTCACCGACATTGTCGCCGACATTGTCTGCGATGACGGCTGGGTTCCTGGGGTCGTCCTCAGGGATGCCTGCCTCGACCTTACCGACGAGGTCGGCGCCGACGTCTGCGGCTTTAGTAAAGATACCGCCGCCGACACGGGCGAAGAGGGCGATCGAAGACGCACCAAGGGAGAACCCTGCGAGGATGTTCACGATCTCAGCCTGTTCCATCCCGGGCATAAAGGTAGTGAGCCCGATGAAGGCAGCGGAGAGACCCAAGAGGCCGAGACCGACGACAGACATGCCCATGACGCTGCCGCTTGCAAAAGAGACCTTGAAAGCCTCGGCGATGCCGCGACGTGCTGCGTTGGTCGTCCTGCCGTTCGCGTTCGTCGCAGTGAACATGCCGATGTAGCCTGCAGCTGCCGAGAGAGCAGCGCCGAGCACAAAACAGCTTGCAGTAAGCATGCCGTTCGGCAGGAGCCATGCGATGACGATGGCTAACACCACGACAAACACAGCGATGGCCCTGTACTGCCGGTTCAGGTAGACCATAGCCCCGTTGTGGATCGCCGCGGTGATCTTTTTTATGTCCTCAGTGCCTTCCCCTTCCTTTTTGACTCTCATATAGGAGTAGCCTGCAAAAAGGAGGCCGAGAAGAGCGCACAGAGGTGCTATGTACACGATTGGATCCATGTTTTTCTATCCTCCGAGCGATGATTTCCGTATCAAAACTCGGTTGCTGTTCCTCTATCTATCTGACGTTCCAATGATAAAAAGAGAGCGATTTTATTGGTTCAACGATATGGATATCCTTTGTAGGTTTGCGGGGGAAGGTCTGAATCTCGGTTGAATTTATCCGAATTTAGGCCCTGTAGAAATCCCCTGGATGGAGGTCTCAGGTGAGGGGGCTTGCCGCCCCCCGGGTTCCCCCGCGACACAATAGGTAAAGGCTGGCACCGCCCTTGTTATGGTCTGGGAAGGCACGTCCGTCTGACCGTCGCCCTCATCATAGGATCTTTTCTGTCATCTCGCTCCAGGGTGTTGCATCCCCGACTCGAAGATAGAAGATTTTCTGGCTCTGTAGAAACCCTCATGATGAGAATCTCTCTTGCGGGGGACTTGGTCGCCCCCGGACCCCCCGCGCCACGATAGGTCGAGGACGGCAGCACCCTCGTCAGAGTTGCCAATGATGGCTTCCCGCCCCTATCTTCTCATCCCGGAGGTCCGGGGGGGCAGCGCCCCCGGCGTGAAGAAGATGAAGGCGATTATGTCATGCATATACTAAGAATTGGCACGGGTTTACCATGAGGTCATCCCAAAACTTTCCGCCCCTCATCCTCACCGATTTTTCATCGCACACCCATGCATTTGTCGCTTTCTCCCTCGCCCCCGGCACTGATGTTTGGGAAAGCGGGATGATCAGATGTGCCGCCCTCATCACAGAATCTTTCCCGCCGTCTTGCGCTGGGGGTTTCACCCCCAGGCTCCCACGATGAAGATAGGTGGGGGCGGCGATGGAACACAATCCCCACCGGTTCTTCGATTTTGAAAAAGAAAGATCATGCGACGAGAAATTCTCATCCCGTATGCGTGAGCTCAGGGTTCATACCTGACTCTACTGATCCGAAAAATCAAATACCATCGGCTCAAGGCTCTGGAGATCGATAACGACTGCCTGAGCCGGAGTGGGCTCGACGTTCATCTGTTTCTGGAAGGCGGACTGAGACTGCCAGGTCCCTGCGTTGACCATCAGGACCCCGCGGTGTCGTTTTATCCCGGAGATGTG
>JAQVHG010000302.1 GCA_028696365.1 Methanofollis sp. | reverse complement strand
AAACTCATTGCGGCATGAGAAGGAGAAGAAGGTGGTCAGCTCGTTTATGAACCAGAATATGGTCGATCTCAGGAATTGTCTCCTGGGAACAGAGCACGATCGCTGTACCTTCAAGCACGACATCATCGACGCCATCAAGGGTGCGATAGAGTCCCTGGACTTCGATTGTCGCCCAGACGATCTTTCGGCGCCGATTCCTTGTTACACCTGTTGCCCGAAGGATTACGATTCGTCTCTCCCTGGTCAAAAAAGAGTTCTGAGCGCCGTCATCGGGTATGAACCTGATGTCCTCGTCATATTGGACTCCTATTTTATCCAGATCCATTGTATCGAGGAGGCAGTCGGTCTTGTCACCACCGACAAAACGCATATTCTAAGAAATCGTGAGACGATCGAAGAGACTCTCCCTGGCCTTCTCATCAGAGAACCGGAGTCATTTTTCTTCAGGTCTGGGGGGTGATCTGAGGGGGGCTTCTGTGGCCCCCTAAATCGGGGCCAGATACTCCCTCCTACAATCTCTCATGATAGGCGCATTTTTGATCTCTTTGTGTTCCATCCTGTGACATGGTGCCCCTCTTATCTTTGCGATATAATCTAACTATTTTCGTCCTATTTCAGATCTGGGGTTGATTTGGTGTTTTTGGACAGTGTAGGTTTTTGATCCCTGGAATATGGGTTAATCCAGAAAATAAGGTCAAATTGAGCACTTTACGGGGGTGGAGAATCCTCATCCAGGGCAGTCCCTATTCTCACCTCAACTGGAATATCCCTCTCAAATGCATTTGAGAAAGTCCTGGAAAAACCAAGGGGTTTTAAAATAAGAGCCGGCCCTGGCTCCATAGATCCAGGGCGCTGCGGAGCATCTGGCCGTTGAGATGTGAGGATTCACACGGCCATGATGGTTCTTTCTGATGTCAGCCCTCGTTCTCTGGCTGCAGGTGCGTTGGAGGGGTAGCGTCGTCTTTCCCTTTGTGCACTGCCGCCATCTGGCGGTCGATCTCGCGGTGGAGGTCCCTGATCACCACCCAGGTATAGAGAGCCATCGGGAAGTGTCGCATGCCCACCCCGATCTCGAGTCTCGCAGCGACCATATCAAACGAGGGGATTGTGTTTGTCTTTATATAATATTCCTGCACTACCCAGTAGACCCCGCGGACGATCACGGCGCTCTGCCTTCTGTTCAGACCGCTCGGGTCTCTTTTCTGTGGCAGGACATAGTGATAGACCTCTTTTAATTGGGGGAAGATCTCATCGATCTCGTCACTCTCCCATAGATTTCTCCATTTTTCCTCCTCATTCGCACCAGAAAATCCACCAGAAAATCCCTTGGGATATCTTTTGAGTCTATGTCTTGAGGCCATTTGAGAGAGGAAGAAAGCGATGTGGTGCCGCGGCTCAGTGCTCTCGAGTGGGACCGGCACGCCATCTGCCTCGCCCTCCTGGAGGAAGAGGGTGCGGTCGTGCTCCATGAAGGCCTGGATGATCACCGACACCCTGACTGACCATGCAGGATGGTCTTCTAGTGGGATCTTCCCTTCGGCCAGTGCGAGGTGCTCGACAAATTCTACGGGGGTGCATGCCGGCCATCTCCTGAGCATCTTTGTGACCCTGCAGTAGAGATTCCACTCCTCCTCAAGGTCGCGGACGAGACCTTGAGGGAGGACGCCCCACTTCATGGCGTCCTCGAACGTGCCGTTCACGGTCTCAAACCCCGGGACCTTCTTCCCAGGGACGATCTGGTCAAGCACATGCCTCCAGGCCTCTCTGAACATTTTCCACATTTTTCCTCCAGGCTGCTTCTCTTCTCTCTTCGTTTCAAGGGGTGTCGCCGCGAATCATACCATATTTTTCAATCATAATTCACCTCAAATCAGGTTCTGCTCTCTTTGCTTGTGCTCAAGTGCGTGTGTTCCTCGCCACCACTGGAAAATACGCGATCAGGTGTTCCTGTCGAGACGGTACCACCACAGAGGGGTCCTGATCTTGGACTTCTTCTTGGTGTGACCGTGCCTCAATTGCCTCCTCACCTCTTTGGGCTCGCGGCTCTCTCGAAGATCTTTGATCTTCAAGGGCCCCATGAGTTTTGTCGCCCTCCGCCAGAGAGATTCATCCAGAGAAATTCTACAAAGCCTTTTTTCCCAACTTCTGAGACTGAGACGTTGAGGAGTTTCAGGGCGTGCCAGATGGAGATGAGGCCCATACCTCTGTGGCCCCCCACGCCATACCTGATCCAGGACTTGTGCTCTTGAAGGATCCCGCAGCCGTCATCTTGAACAGTGATGATGGCCTGGGGAGACGATCTCTCTTTATCTCTGGAATGTTCCCGCTATGAGAGAGTATATTATCGTCAACATTGAATAATATTGCCTTGATTATCTCGTCGCCACAACTCTCGGCACTTCCATCATCGATGATCTGATCGACCTTTTCATGGGGATCTCATCTGCGGTTCCCTGGACGGGCAATCTTGGCGTGCCGCCATGTGCCATTCACCGCCTTCATTATGTATTTACATGGCTGGTGAAGGTCGGGTGTGTCCGCATCTCATCGTCATAGTTCTCTCTGCATCCATCGATCGTCACAGAGAACAGGTTAAGAATGTCATTGAAGGCCATGCCCTCTCATCAATGTCGTTTTCTCATGTGTCGGGAGTTCACGGTCTTCCTTCTGAGGGGGGTGATGAAAGAGATTCGATCACTCATTATCCAACACGATCATCTCTCTTTTTACTTCGATGGGTATCGCTATGGTCACATCACAGAGTTCGACTGTAACTGTTCCCTCTTTTCGGTTGATTCCCTTCACACATGCCTTTGACCCTGCAAGATCTCCATATGCGATGAGAATAATATCATTGATCTCTGGATAGCGAACAGCCTTATCTGCAAGTCCGAAATGATAAAGTACATTAGAACAGGCGTCTCCCTCCAATACCGGGCTGACAATATATGGCTCTCCATCTCGAGACATCAATATCTCAGTCTTG
>JAQVHG010000301.1 GCA_028696365.1 Methanofollis sp. | reverse complement strand
CTCCATGGAAGACGTGCGCGGCATGCAACTCATCGGCACCGCCGAGGTGATCAGGCCTGGCGAACCTGGCCATGAGGAGGCGCTTGCCCTTCGCGGCCTCACCAGAGATACCCTCGCCACCTTCCCGGCAGACCTCAATGTGATCACGATCACCCCAGAGGAGACCGTCTACCTGGACACCTCTCTTCGAAATGAAGGATATGAGGCGCGGCAGGTCCTGCGAGAGCGGAAATTCACCCCTTCACCGCGGCGACAAAGGCCCTGACCAGGGCCGGGTCTTTCACCCCTTGCCGGGTCTCGACACCAGAACAGACGTCTACCGCATAGGGGCGGACGGCCCTAACCGCGGCGCGCACATTCTCAGGGGTCAGTCCCCCGGCGAGCACCACCGGCACCCTGCTCTCCTCCACCATCCTGCGCGCAGAGACAGGATCGAAGAGGCGCCCCCGCCCCATACTCTCGTCCACAATATAGGCGTCCGCATGGAGAGGAGAGGGCGGGCACTCCCGGCCAACCACCCTGATCACCGCCGTCCTGCACCCGGTCGGTACCTCGTGGGGGTACGAGATCTGGACCGCGGTCGGGTGGAGGGCAAGCACCTCCGAAAGATCCTCTCGGGAGGATGTGTGGGTGACCACCACCCGCGTCATGAATGGTCCAAGGGCCGAGAAGATCGCCGACGCCTCGTCTGGACTGACCGACCTAGGAGAGTCCGAGTACATTACCACTCCGACCGCATCAGCCCCTGCCGCCTCGGCCACCCGCGCATCTTCAGGTCGCGTCACCCCACAGATCTTCACCCGCACGTAATCCTTTGCCATGCTGTACTTTCTCACCCTCCTGCCTGATGGACCCTCCGGGTGGGGAGAAAAAAACATGACCCTGTAGACACCCTCTGCCCGGAGGCTGGCTTTCGAAGACCTCCAGGTCTTCTCCCACTCGCAAATCACAGATTCTCTCGAACTTGTTGGCGCTCGTAAATCGAAAATTGAGTTCTATAGAAACCCTCACCCTTTATGGGTGCGAGCGTGACTCAACCGCCTTTCCTCATGAATCCACCGGGGGCTCTGCCCCCGGACCTCCGGGAACATGATAGAGCCGGGAAAGCACAATAGATAACCATAAAGAGGGATTGCCGTCCACGACCTATCGTGTGGTGGGGGGTTTGGGGGGCGGCAAGCCCCTCGCAAGAGAGATTCATCAAGAGGATTTCTACAGAGTCAAAAAGACATTTAAGAGAAGAGCAAGTCCTGGCGCAAATGAACATATTCAGATTCTTCATGCACCCTATGAGTGCCGGTGCGGGTGGGACCGCACCGGGAAAAAGGGTTCTGAGTGGTATCAGTCTGCCGTCGCAGAAGAATTTATCTCTCAACCGGCGATACGATCCCGCCAACCTGCCTGATCTGTTCACGGAGAAGAGGGTGGATCATCGGGGCATCGGCAAGGGCGTTGAGGGCTTCATGGGCCTCAGCGTTACCCTCCTGTGCCATAATTCCAAGGAGGTCTACAGCATTGCGCTGTATATCGTTGACCATTGGTTCATTTTCATCTTTAACTGAAAGATAGAGTCGGAGTATTGTTCCACTTTCAAAATGGTGCATTGCTTTCACCTATATACGGTAATTGATTTTATCAAATAAATGCTATATGTTAATTTATCATATTGAACATCGCAGCACTGGAGGAAGATATTTATCAGATTAACGCCTTTTTATAAAGGCACTGCACGATGCTCGCCATGGGGAGGGGAGACCGCCAATCCCGTGATCTCCAACCTCTTTTTTCCAATATATGGAGAATCTATAGGCATTAGTGAGGCGCATCATATGATCCTACACGGAGTCTTACATTATGGACTTTATCACGGTCTTTGACCAGATTTTACTTCTCTTTCTCCTGGTGTTGGCTGGATATGCAGCCCGTCGGCTTGAAGTCTTTGACGATAAAACGACCAGCGGTCTCTGTAGTCTGCTGGTGAAAGTCACCCTGCCGGCCCTGATCATCTCCTCGCTGATGGTCCCGTTCAGTTCTGAGCGATTGACGGCATGCGGTGAGATGCTTGTCATCTCAGTCGTCTTCTATGCGATCTCTCTCATCGTCGCCTGGGTGATCCCCACACTTCTCGGGGCACCCGAGACCGACCGCGGAGTGTACGGCTTTCTCCTGATGTTTTCGAACACGGCGTTCATGGGGTTCCCGATCATCGAGGCGATCTTCGGCACAGATGCACTCTTCTATGCCGCGATCTTTAACCTGCCCTTCAACCTGCTAGTCTTCTCCGTGGGGATCATCATGCTCCACTGGGGTGCAGCAGGGGAGAAGAAGAGCCTTGACCCGAAGATCCTGCTCAACCCAGGGATCGTCGCAGTCCTCATTGGGCTCATCCTCTTTGTCACCTCAGTGCGCCCGCCGCTGCCGGTCACAGGAGCACTCGCATCCCTTGGTTCGCTGACAACCCCGCTCTCGATGATCGTCGTGGGAGCGATGTTGGCACGGATCAATCCTACCGAAGTCTTTGCCGGGTGGCGGGTCTATGTAGTCACCGGAGCACGACTTCTCCTGATGCCGGTCGTCGTCTGGGCAGCCCTCGTGCCATTTGTCCACGATCCCTATCTGCTGGGTGTGCCAGTGGTCATGGCGGCGATGCCAGCCGCCGCTTTTGCGGCTATCCTTGCAGAAGAATGTCACACAGACACTAAATTGGCCTCACAAGGAGTGTTTCTCTCAACACTTTTTTCTGTTGGGACTATCCCCTTTGTCGCTCTCCTGGTCGCCTGAGGTGGAGATGATCTCCTGGACCCTCCCCACCTTTCCGTCCCTGAGCCTGACTTTGATCCCATGAGGATGGAAGGAGGAGTTGGTGAGGATAGCCGCAACAACTCCGCGGGTGCGTTTGCCGGTTTTCTGGTCCGCCTTTAAAACGATATCCACAGTAATCCCGGGTTTGATGTTCTTACGGTGTTGTCCGTTCATGGACCATCAGGTTCATTGAACAAT
>JAQVHG010000032.1 GCA_028696365.1 Methanofollis sp. | reverse complement strand
CGGCCTCACGCGCCGCCCGCCCCACCCGGTCATTCATCTCCTTGTTTGAAGTGGCAGCGATGACGAGGAACGCCCCCTCGACCAGGGCGGCGAGGGTGGGTTCGTCCATCATGGAGAGGTCGGCCTCAAGATATCGGAGATCAAGCTCTGAGAACTCCGGGAGAAAGGATCTGCTGACGACGGTGACTTCCGCTTCACGGCAGAAATAGCGTGCTTTCCGCAGGCCCACCGTCCCGCCCCCGAAGATGACGACATGCTGGCCGGCGAGGTCAATGATGAGCGGGACCATCATTGATCTGTTGGAGGGGGCCGTAGATTAAGATTATGTATTATCCGAAGATCTCAATCGTAACACCACGAGACCGTCTGCTATATATCATATTTTTTCCAACCCATGGCCATGAGTGATGATTTCTATGCCTTTCGCACCATCGATGGCGCTATCTCGCGGACAAAATCTCTCCTCTGGCCATTTCACGCAGGAATATGGCTGAGACTTGCGGTCATTGCCCTCTTCGTCGGGGGTGCCGGAGGTTTCAACCCCTTTTCCTACAACTTCGGGGGTGCCAACCAGATTGATCAGACCGCGGTCCCCGCTGGTCTCGAACTTTCAGACCCGACGATTCTTTTGATCGTCGGGGCCATCCTTCTGATAGGTCTTCTCTTCTTCTATCTCGGGTCGGTCTTCCAGTTCGTCTTTGTCGACTGTCTCAGTTCAGGCGAGGTCTCGCTCTCTCGCACCTTCGGGCTGCGGACAGGGAAAGGGTTGCGCCTCTTTCTCTTCCAGGTCCTGCTCATTCTTCTCCTCATCGCGGCCATGGCCCTCCTTGTCGTGCTCTTTGTTCTGCCGGCCGCAGCAGGTGGGAGAGGTACTCTCATTTACGGACTGCTCGTTCTTATCCTGGTCCTCCTTCTCCTTGCCCTCCTCTTCGGCGTGATCCTCACCCTCACGACTGACTTTGTCGTGCCGGTGATGATCGCCAGGGACTGCGGGGTCATTGAGGGGTGGAGAAAGGTCTGGGGCTTTCTTGTCGCCGACCTCAAGAACACTCTGGTCTATCTTGTCACCAGGTTCATCCTCGGCATCGTCGTCGGGATCATCCTCTTTATCCTGGTGCTTCTCGTCCTCCTCATCGTCGGTCTCCCTCTCGCTGGAATCGCACTCCTCGCGATGGGCCTCACCCCGACCGCGACACCTGTATTTTTTATCCCTCTCCTGGTCATCGGCATACTCATCGCCCTCCCACTCCTCCTCCTGGTGCAGGTGCCGTTCATGACCTTCTTCAGGTACTATGCCCTTCTCGTCCTGGGCCTGTTCAGCCCTGAGGACGACCTCCTCCCGGCCTCTGAGGCCTGAGAGGGGATCACACCTTTTGGCCGCGACCGATCCATTTCAGGGCATGGGTGCAGGTATCCATGCCTTTGAGGCCTTCAAAGGCGCCGTTGAACGGATGCGGTCACTCCTCTGGCCCTTTAACTGGGGCGTATGGCTGAGGCTTGTGGTAATCGTCCTCTGTATGGGCGGGTTTGGTGGGCTTTCCATGAACCTTATCTCCATGCCAAACCCCGAAGACCTGGCAAACGCCGGGATCGCCTCGCCCTCCGGATACTTTGCGTACATTGGAATTTTTCTTGCTATCATGCTCCTCATCCGAGTAATAGGGGCCGTCTTCCATTTTATCCTCGTCGACGGCCTCACCGTCGGCCCGGTCACCCTCTTCTGGACCTTTGATATACGGGTCAGGAAGGGGCTGCGCCTCTTTCTCTTCGAGGTCTTCCTCGGAGGCGCGCTTCTCGGCGTGGGCGTCCTTGCGCTTGGTCTATACGACGTTTCCCTCTCCCTGGAGACGATACCGGAATTGTTCGCGGCCTCCTCTCCTTTCCTCATCGCCGCCTTCCTCCTCTGGTTCGTGATGGCCGTCACCATCGACCTGGTCGTCCCGGTGATGATCACCGACGACTGCGGCGTCCTTGCCGGGTGGAGGACGGTACTCGGTCTTGGCGCCGGCGACCTCAGGAACACCTCCACCTACCTGCTGACGCGCACCCCCCTGGCCATTGCCGCCGACCTCATTGTGACGGTGCTGATCCTCGCTGCAACGTTTTTTATCTTCCATATCACCTTCTATATCGAGTATTTTGCCATCCCTCTCGCGCTCCTCACTGCCTTCCTCATCCAGGTACCGTTCCTGGCCTTCTTCCGGTACTATGGCCTTCTCGTCCTGGGATACTTCAGCCCTGAGCGTGCCCTCCTGCCCTCCCGCCAGGGTTCGGACTCTGCGCGCCGGGCCGAGGACGCCGAAGTTCTCCTGGTGCCGCAGGTGAGGTGAGTGCGGGACGAGGGGGAGAGGAAGAGGGCCCGTGAGGGTTTCGATGAATCGTGCCCGTATGCCCGGAACATCGTCATTAATCTCTTATTCTTGGGCCAAACTCTCCTCCCAGGAGATGTGTACCCGCCTCTTGCAGGGCTGCGACGGTGCCAGCGGTCGCCACTGCTCAGCACTCTTGAGGGGTTGGTGACCCCCTCCAGGCCTCCCAACCTGGGAAACCATTATATGTGAGTGTAGCGAATATTAGAGAGCACTGCGGTGATACAACACCGGCAGAGCGCCGATAGTGTAGTGGTTATCACTAGGCGTTGCCAACGCCTAAACTCGGGTTCGAGTCCCGATCGGCGCACTTATTCTTTGTTGTTCAATCCTTTGGGTTTTATCTATTCGCTCTCCGTCTAAGATCCTTCGTTCAGAGTTTTGCTTGCCGATCATCAGGAATATCAAGGATTATAGAGAGAGCAGCAGCCGTGCCCTAGTATCGATCTGACATCAAAGATAAAGGCCTTATCCAAAAAAAGCTTCAATTTTCGGCTCTGTAGAAATCATCTTGATGTTTATCTCTGGCGGGGGGCTTGCCGCCCCCCGGGCCCCCCGCGTCACACGATGGGTTGAGGACGACAAATCTCTCTTCTGGTCCATTGATTTGCCTTCCCGACCCTATATTCATCCTGAGGGTCTGGGGGCAGGCCCCCTGTCAGGGAGATGTAGGAAGACGGGTGACACATGTTCTCCCCACACAATATGTGAGGGTTTCTACAGAGCCCAGAAATCCCTAACCTTGAGAGATAACCAGAAGAATGTTCTGAAACGTGGCGTCGTTCAGGAGATTGTTGCCGCCTTGCTCTTATTTTCGTGTGGAGGGGGAGTGACTGGAGGAAGTTTGAGATAATTTTTGATTTTCAAGTTTCGCATGGTCTCCCCCCGTGCGAGATTGCGGAAAAAATAACACGAGATGAACACCCTTCATCGCACCCTTACCTCTCTTCGGTCTGCATGATTCAGGAGAGCGTGGCAACCCCCTCTTGTTGGGAGTTTGGGGATATGCTCATACCAGCGCGTGAGTATCCCAGGTCTAGACTGGGTTCATCCTTCTGAGATGGAGGAGAGATAGTACTCCCATGAACAACATCGAGGATGCTTGAACTCAGTCGGCATGGGACGCTGGATATAACTAACTGTGAGGTCATCCCAAAACTCTCCAGCCCTCCTCCTCACCGATTGAGAGCGATGGATTACAATGAAGAGATCCCTGCTTTTTCATCGCGTATCCATGCATTCGTCGCCTTCCCCCTCGCCCACGCCGGGGGCGATTGCCGCCCGGATACCCGGGATGGAGATGGGGACGGGAAGATAGAGTTAAGATCATGAAGACGGGACGCACTCCTCCGCCACTCTTCATCAGCGGGGGGTGGTCCGGGGGGCGGCCAAGCCCCCAGGTCGAGGAGAACGTTTAGAACTTCTGGAAGGAAACACTTCAGTTTGAGGAGATCTTCAACCCTAAAGAGTTTTGGGATATGCTCTGTACCAATGCTGTGAGTTCCGCAAAATCTGAGACAAATCTTAGATGACAAAAAAATATATGGCAGGGCTAATATCTATATTTATACATAATTTGATATATATGATAAGATAATTGCGTATGGATGCAATAAAATGTCTGTTAATATTCCTAATCCAAGAAAAAGCGATTGCCCTGTATGTGGTCAAAAGGAATTATTTGTCCCGATCTATGTGAAAAAAGGTGATAATGAGATCATTTTCTGGCAATGCGCAAGATGTGGTTTCTCTCCAAGTCCCCGTATAAAACTTCATGAATATCCATGCGGCGACCTATTTCTTTCAGATGAGTAGATATATTCTATTTTACCTGCTCCTCTTATCTGAAATCCTATTTTATAGCTATGTAATCAATTAAAGATTGAGATCTTTAGAAATCCTCTTGATGATTATCTCTGGTGGGGGGGGCTTGCCACTCGAAGATATTCAATCTTCTCGAACACGCTTGCGCTCGCACTCACCGACCACCCGCGTGAAGACGAGGCAATTGGACGTCAAATACCTCTTCAGATTTATCGATTGTGCCCTCCCGACCCTATCATCAGTCCGGTGGCTGGGAGCGTTCGCGAGTTTGAGAAGATCTCTGATTTTCGAGGTGTGAGCGGAGCGAACATGAGGGTAGGCTATTGGTTCACACGTGTGCCAGGAATAGGTAAGAGTCTCTATAGAGCCAAAAATTTCGTCTGCATTGTTTGATGAACAATTTTCATCTGGCTGAAAAAAAGTATAGTGGGGGTTTTGTATGATGTGAACTAGAGTTCACTCTTTAGGTTCCTTCGGCTGCTTCTTGCCGCCCTTCTTTACCATGGTGCCTCACCTCCTGTGAGTGCATTGATCAGAGATTCGTATTTTTGGGTTTAAAGTTTGTGTCTGATCCACGTTCAGTTTCAAGATCTCCTCGCAATAGAGAGATTTTCCTGACTATATCGAGCGTATTTCTCCCCCCTCGCACCGTAGTCTGAGGCGGGCCATGGGTAGCCCCAGATTCAAGAATGATTCCAGGGTCGATGCGCGAGGTGCCGCACCTCTCCGGGTGCAGACCTCGATCCTGAGTAAAACCTGATAGACTTCCCAAAGGTAATTCATATCCCCTGAGAAACATCTCATCAAGCTCCGGACCATCCCGATTGCCATATCGTGCCATAATTCGGTTGTTCCTGTCAGAATTCAATACCAATATCAACGAGTCAGCAATGTACACCTACATCCCCGGCACCTTTATCATGGTCGCCTCCCTTGCCATAGCTTCAGTTCTCGCCGTCGCAACCTGGAAACGACGTGAAGCGACAGGTGCACGGACATTTTTTCTCTTCGCCCTCAGCGTGCTCATCTGGTTGCTCGGTGAAGGTTCGATCCTTCTCCCACTTGGTTCAGAATGGCGGATATTCTGGATTGAAGTGGCGCTCCTTGGGATTGCCATCATGGTACCAGCATGGATGGCCTTTGTCATGCAATATACTGGCAAAGAACAGAAGATCACGCTGGTGACCACAGCCCTCGCTGCCATCATCCCTGCCACCACCTTTCTGCTCTCTCTCTCCGGGATCATGCCAGCCACCGACCTGATGAGCGGCTCGCCATACTTTGTCCTTGCCGGTGCGGTATACCTTGTCGTTATCATCAGCATTATATTCCTAGTGGCAATGCTCCTTGCCGCCCCGGTGATGTACAGGCGCCAGATTGGTTTTGTCCTGATGTGTGCGCTCATCCCGTGGGCGGCGATTCTCTCCCCCTCTCTCATGACTCCTGTTCCTACCCCAGGTGCAGGGTGCTGCATTCTCTGCGTCATGACCGCCTCCCTCGCTGCGGCGACCGGCGCATTGAAAGCTGGGCTCTTTGGCACAGTCCCCCTTTCCAAGGACCGGTATCTCAACAGTCTCACCGACGGTGTCTTTGTCCTCGACCCCCAGTTCAGGCTCGTCGAGATGAACAGGAAAGGAGAGGAGATGGTCAGACACCATTCTGAAGAACTGGCCGGGCTGCCGGTCGCTGAGTTTATCAACTATTTTCCTGAACTCCAGAAAGGATATGGCGGAACATCTGAGGCCACCTATGTCCAGAGCATAAACAAGGCCGATGGGAGGAGAGAGCACTATGAACTGCGGATCTCCCCTATCATCGACTGGCGCTCCAGAACTACCGGCCACTTTCTTCTGGTCAGGGATATCAGCAGACTTAAAGAGACCGAAGACGCTCTCCTCAGGGCCCAGAAGAAAACCTCGATCCTCAACCAGATCTCCCAACACGACATCAAGAACCAGCTCGAGGTGATTATCGGCTATGGAGGGATCCTCGAAGAACTCACGCCCGACGACTCAGAGCAAAAGAGGTATGTCAGGCGGATCATCGAGGCCTCGGAGATGATCACAGAGCATCTCGGCGCCGCCAAGGACTACCGCGACCTTGGGCTCAAGGTACCAGAGTGGCAATCGGTGGCAGGCGCAGCAGAGCGTGCGGCCAGAATTCTCAAGAACCATGGCGTCACCCTTGAGGTTGAGGCGGGAGGGTTTGAGGTCTATGCCGACCCGCTCTTCGGGAAGGTCTTCTACAATCTCTATGAGAACGCCATCAGGCATGGTGGCGGTGTCACGGCAATGAGGGTGAGCGTGTCAGAGGCTGGGGGAGAGGACCTGATCGTTGTTGAGGACAACGGGAAAGGAGTGGCCGCCGGGACAAAGGAGAAGATCTTTGAGAGAAAATACGGCTCGCATACTGGTCTTGGGCTCTTCCTGACGAGGGAGATCCTCTCTGCCACCGGGATCTCCATCAGGGAGTGCGGGGTGCCTGGCAATGGGGCACGGTTTGAGATCCGTGTCCCGCCGTCACGGTGTCGGCGGTCCAGGCGAGGGGAAGACCAACCAGGATAGAGATATATCTAAAGGGGATGAGAAGACGGGGGGGACAGATGATGGACATAACAGGTATGCCCGCTGGTGGCACGACGGTCGCCGAGGCGATGGTCGCCGAACTGGTGCGGTGGGGGGTCGATCTCTATTTTGGCGTGCCAGGGACTTCGTCACTTGGGATCATCGACGCCGTCAGGAAGCACCCTCGTGCCAGGTTCATCCAGGTACGGCATGAAGAGAATGCGGCGATGGCAGCGTCGGCCTACTACAAACTGACTGGAAAGGTGGCGGCCTGCGTGACGATCGCAGGGCCGGGGGCGACGAACCTGGCGACTGGGCTCTATGACGCAAAGGAGGATCATGCCGCGGTCCTGGCCATCAATGGCCAGGTGGAAGGACAGTATATCGGGCCAGGAGGGTTCCAGGAGATTGACCAGGACGCCTTTTTCAGACCGGTCACAGTCTTCAACAACACGGTCCACGAGAAGACCCGCGCCCTTAAACTTGTGGATATGGCAGTGCGTCGCGCCCTCGTGGAGCGAGGTGTCGCCCAGCTCTCAGTCCCGAACAATATCCAGAAGGAGAGACTAGACCCTGCCTGCTGTCCGCGCGAGGGGCCGCCGCCGTCGGCCAGGATCGCACCAGACGACGACCTGGTGGCAGAGGCGGCGAGAGTTGTCAATGCCGCAAAGAAGCCGGTGATCATCGCCGGGTGGGGGGCCCGCGGGGCGGTGGAGAGTCTCCTTGCGATCGCGGAACGGATCCAGGCCCCGGTCCTCACCACCTATCGTGCGAAGGGACTGGTCCCTGAAGACCATGCCTGGCATCTCGGGGTGCTCGGGAGCGTGGGCACGCCGGCGGCGCGGCGATGGGCGAACGAGGCCGATCTACTCCTCACCTGCGGGGTCGGGTTCTCCAGCCAGACGCGAGTACCTGAGGAAACGCCGCTTGTCCAGGTCGACCTTGACCTAGTCAAACTCGGGAAGAACCAGGAGACAATCTCTCTCTGGGGGGATTGCGCCGTCGTACTCCCGCGTCTCCTCACATGTCTCGATGCGCGAGAAGAGAGGGGAGTGAAGGAAGAGATCGCTGGCCAGAAGGCGGATTGGCTGGCACAGATCAGGGCCGAGGCTGACCCCACGACCGTGCCCCTCCGCCCGCCCTATATCATGCAGGTGCTCTCCGAGGTCCTCCCTGATGACGCCGTCATTACCGTAGATGTGGGCGAGAACGGGTGGTGGTTTGGCCGGAACTTCAGGATGCGCCCTGGGCAGAAGTTTGTGATGTCAGGCTACCTGGCGACGATGGGGTTCGCTCTGCCGGCGGCACTGGCTGCGCGCCTGGCCTACCCAGAGCGCCCGGCCGTCTGCATCACCGGTGACGGCGGGTTTACGATGGCGATGGCTGAGTTCCTCACCGCAGTCAAATATGACCTCCCCGTCACGGTCATCGTGCTCAACAACCATGAACTCGGGATGATCCTGGTGGAGCAGCAGATGGAGCATTTCCCAAACTTCGGGACCGAACTGCACAACCCGGACTTCGTGGACTATGCGCGGGCCTGCGGAGGAGAAGGGTTCAGGGTGACGCGGCCTGACGAACTTGCCCCTGCGGTCACGAAGGCGCTTGCCACAGAGGTCCCTGCGATCATCGATGTGGAGACTGATCCAAAGCGGTTCTGAGAGGAGGAGAGGAGGGCTGGGGGTGGCGAATGAGTGGAATCGCCACCAGTTCTCCTGTTATGAAAAGAGAGATCAAGAACCCTTCCATACCTCGAAGGTCCGCCGTGATTTTCATGAGGTGTGCCTGAGGTGTGCTCTCATTTCATGCTTGATTATTATGAGCATATCCCAAAACTCACTGTGATTGAAAATGATCTTGAACTGAATTTTTTCGTTCCTAAATTTCTAAACCCTATCCTCCACCAGGGGGCTTGGCCGCACCCCGGACCCCCCGCATCACGATAGGTCGTGGACAACAATCCTTCTTCATTCATAGATTTCAAATATGCCTTCCCGACCCTATCTTCATCCCGGGGGTCCGGGGGCAGCGCCCCCGGCACGGTGGAGTTGGAAGGCATAAAGCATGGTTGGGCAACGAAGAGAGGGAAGATCTCTCCACCATTCAGTGCTCTCTTCTGAGAAGGGGGAGGACGGGAGAGTTTTGGGATGACTTCAAACTCACTATCATTTGTTTCCTCCGAACTCCTGGATGACGATGAAACCGGGAAGGCAGAATAGACGACCAATGACGAGGACGTTGCAGTCCTTGACCCAATCGTGTTACAGCACGCCCCTCTACTACAGAGGCTTGTCTGGAAGGTTTCTACAAAGTCCAATTTTCGATTGTGGGTGGAGTGAACATGAAAAAACGAGAGTCTTTCAATGAGCCCCCGCCACGAAGATGTAGGAAGACATGGGAGTCGCGTTCACACCAAGAATTGGTAAGGGGATCTACAGAACTGGAGATCTTCCTGTCGGGAAATTTTCAATGTCTCTACGCTGTAAAAACATTCCATACTTCACTGGCGGAGGATCGCGACCCTCGTGCGAGTGGAGGGAAGATGATTGGTCCATGCTCAGGGGTATCGGCATAGCCGATCTGTTTATCCCTATCTCAGCGCGCCTCCCTGCGCACCTCGTCCACAAACTTTCGCATCGCCCCGACGCCTTCCACCATCAACGGTGCCACCTCGTGGACAAAGGCCGTCTTCTCAAGACTGGTGGTCGGACGCTCCTCGCGGTACAGGTCAAGAGCCCGCCGGCCGTCATAGTCGACACAGGCCACCCTGACCCCATACTGGTCCTGCGGCAGCATGACGGCGTCTCCGCCAATCGTCGCCACATGATGTGGATGTGCCAGGAGGGCAGTGCTGAGGTCATGCGAGCGCGTGACCCCATACTGCCTGAGGTCGTCGGCAAGGAGGTTGAAATCAGCAAGGAAGTAGAACCCCCCCTCAGGCATCGTCGCCCGTACCCCATCGATGGTCGAGACCGCCTTGCTCATATACCCACACATGATCTTATGGACTGCCCGTGCAGTCTGTATGTACTCCTCGACCGCTGGGTCCTCGGCGTACGCCGTAATGGCGGCGTACTGGATCGGGGTGGCGACCGAGGTGTACATCGTCGCCGCTACCTTTGTAAAATTGGAGATCAGTTCTTCAGGGCAGTCCTCAGGAAGGACACATGTGCCCAGGCGGTAGCCCGCCGCCGAGCGGTCCTTTGAGAGCCCACCAGTGATGAAGGTCCCCTCTGGGTACACTGTTCCCATCGAGGTGAAGCGCTCAAAGTCATATGTCGTGAGTGCATAGATCTCGTCGGCGATCACCAGACAGCCATACTGCCGGCAGACCTCCGCGATCGCTTCCAGTTCCTGCTTGGTATACACCGTGCCAGTCGGGTTGTGGGGGTTGTTGAAGATCAGAATGTGGCGTTCAGCCGGATGCGCCGCAAGCACCGCCTTCAGGTCGGCCGGGTCGAGACGATAGCCCCGTTCTGGCCTAGCCGGAAGCGTCCTGTACTCCTTGCCGAGCAACGTGATGATCGGGGCATACCCGATCCAGGCTGGCGACGGGATCACTCCGGTCGCCTCCATCATCGAGACGATGATATAGATGAGTTCTTTGGAGCCATTGCCCACCATGACCCGCTCAGGTCCGGTCTCGATACCAAAATGACGTGTATAGAACCCAGCCACCGCCTCGCGCAGTTCCTCGGTCCCGGCAGCATCGGTGTAATACCCGAGTGTAGCCTCACGTTTCAGCGATGCTACTAGTTCTGGCGGCACAGGGAAGGGCGACTGCCCAAAAGCGAAGTTGAAGAACCTGGCCTGGCACCCCATTGCGCTGCACCGTTTTCTCTGTTCCGCGACCATCATTCCGACCCGCAGATTCTCAGGGATGGCGACCGCATCGATCCGCGGATCTGTCCTGATCGCATACATCTGCTGCACTGCTCTCCCCCCACTCCGGCATCCTATGCACAGTCCGCGCTATAAATCCCTTCTGCCGGGTCTGTAGAATTGGACATAAACCTGGGGCTCACGCATACACGGTTGAATTTTGCCCTGAGCAGTGTTTCAGAGGGCGGGTGGATCCCTATCTTTACGATAGGGTATCAAAAAGATATGGTTCAATTATTGGCTCTGTAGAAACCTTTACATATTCGTGGTGTGGACGTGACTCTCACATCTTCGCGGCGGTGGCTCTTCGAAACACGTTGTGTCGTGGCAAATCAGAGATATACCCAAACAGGGAAAAATCTCTGATTTTCTGTATTCCCAAGTTCGCCATCGCTCACGCCTCGAAGATTAGAGATCTTCTCAAACTCGCTGACGCTCCTAGCCACCGGACTGATGATAGGGTCGGGAAGGCACAATCGATGAATCTGAAGAGAACGTTGTCGTCCCTCTTCACCGGAGAAAGTCATCACGAAGAATTCTCTAGAATCCAAAGACCAGCGATCGTCTCAGATCCCCTCCTCCTCTTTCACTTTTCACACACTCCTAGATATTTCGCGCCGATAATCCACACCGCCCCTGCAGGAATAGAAAATCGTTTGCACCACGACGGGAAACACAGCCACGTCTTCATCGAACATGCTATGTGAACTTCTATTCTGGTGTAAAGATCACAATATACGGCTCTGTAGAACCCCTCACCTCTTGTGTGGAGGAGATGTGTGTCCCCCGCCTTCACACATCTCCGTGCCGGGGGCGCTGCCCCCGGACCCCCGGGAGGAAGATAGGGCCAGGAAGGCATATTCAAAACCCCTGAAGAGGGATTGCCGTCCTTGACCTATCGTGTGGCGGGGGGTTCGGGGGGCGGCCAAGCCCCTCATCAGAGAGATTCATCAAGAGGATTTCTACAAAGCCCAAACATTGGAGATTTTCTCGAAATTACTCTCATTCGTTTCCCCGGGAATCGCGAGACGCAGATAGAACTGAGAATGCATAACAGATAACCATGACATAGGTGCACCAGGCCTCCAGTCACCACAGAGATCCATCACAAAGCTATCTCAGAATAAAAATTCCAGGCCAGCAACACCGGCCAAAAAAAGAAAGGGGAGGGAGACTTTGTACCCCATCTACTTTTCAGATTTATCTTCAGCCGGTTTCTTCTTCTCGGGCTTGACATAGGTGATCTTGACCACCTTCACGCCGTCATGCTTGGAGAAGGCTGGGCGGTAGTCGGTGTCCATCTCGAGACAATGCACCGGACAGACCTCCACGCAACAGTTGCAGACATGACACTTGAAGAGATCGATCTCCCAGAGTTTCTCGTCGCGCTTGACACAGATCGCATCGGCCGGACACTTGCGCATGCACATCCCGCAGGAGATGCAGCGTGCCGGGTCGATGGTCACATGCCCGCGCGAGATCGGGTACTCTTTGGCAGGTTCTGCCGGATAGCGGATGGTGGACGGCCCATTGATGAGCGACTTGACCACTGTCTTTGCCATCTCGAAATATGCCATCCCTCTCACCTCTCCAGGCACCCGATGCACGGGTCGATGGTCAGCGTGATCACCGGCACATCGGCAAGTTCACAGCCCTCGAGCATCTTGACCAGGGGGGGGATGTTCGCCATTGTCGGCGTCCGCACCCGGTGGCGGGCAAGTTTCTTGGTGCCATTGCCCTTGACATAGTGGATCACCTCGCCGCGGGGCTGTTCGGCCCGCGAGAAGTACTCGCCCTCAGGCTTGCCGGTCACCTTCACCTCGATCGGACCGTCCGGGATCTTCTGGACCGCCTCCTTGATCAGGTCGATGGAGGAGAAGAGCTCTTTCGCCCGCACCGCACACCGTGCATAACAGTCGCACCCGTCCTCGACGACCGGTTCGAAATGAAGACGGTCATAAGCGGCGTAACCGTTCATCCTGATGTCTGAGGAGACATTGCTCCCACGCAACGTCGGGCCCACCGCCCCGAGTTCGTAAGCGTCCTCAGGCGAGAGCATCCCAATGTGCCTGAGCCTGGACTTCACCGAACTGTCGAGGAGGAAGACGTCCATCATATCCTTGAGCTCGCCCCTGATCTCCTCAAGACCAGTGACCATCTCGTCGAGTTTCTCGCTGCTGATATCGCGGCGCACCCCGCCGACCTTTGCGCTCCCCTGGATCACACGGCCGCCGGTCGTCGCTTCCATGTCGTCGAGGACATGCTCGCGCAGCCGCCAGGCGTCCATGAAGAGGTTCT
>JAQVHG010000031.1 GCA_028696365.1 Methanofollis sp. | reverse complement strand
GACATAGGAGAACACAGCGGCCACGACGACGAAGGCGATCAGGACGATCGCTGCCTCGAGACCGGTGAAACCTTCTTCATTTCTCATAAACTTCATTCTTTGTCACCTCAGTACAGCAGGTTCACGTTATCGATCTGCGGCGGGGCGGTCCTCTTCAGACCAAGGGCAGCGCCGTCGGCTGGCTGGATCTCAAGGTTGAAGTTCTCGTTTGCAACGAGTTCTGCAGGGAAAGTGGCAGTACCGTCGCCACCGATGTCGGCCTGGATGATTGCAAGTTCGCCCTTCTCGACAAGGGTGTCACCATCGCCGTTGATGGATTCTTTGAGCATCCACTTGCCCGGAGCAAGATCAGCGGTCTTATAGACCTGATCAAGGATCCAGACACCCTCATCGGTAGCATAGGTGAGGACCGTGGAGTTCAGGTCGACAGGCGTGCCGCCTGCAGTCTGGGCCACCGCAAACTCGATGACGTTGATCTTCTGGTTTGTAGTGTTGTCACGGCCGATCACATCGCCGCGGACCTCAAGGCTCGCACTGGCGGTGTCGACACTGGTGTGGACGACTTCCTGGCTCTTCTGTGAGGTGAAGAACCCGGCGCCGAGCATGACATAGGAGAACACAGCGGCCACGACGACGAAGGCGATCAGGACGATCGCTGCCTCGAGACCGGTGAAACCTTCTTCATTTCTCATAAACTTCATTCTCTGTCACCTCAGTACAGCAGGTTCGCCGCGTCGATCTGCGGCGGTGCAGTCCTCTTCAGACCGAGGGCGGCACCGGCGGCCGGCTTGACCTCGAGGTTGAAGTGCTCGTTGGCCTTAAGGGTCTGCGGGAGTTTGACGTTGACGACGAACTGCTCGCCTCTCTCGACGAGGTTGTCAGCGTCATTGTTCCCGACCTTCTTGATCACAGTCCACTCGCCCTTGGCGAGCTTGGAGTCATCATCTTTAGCATCGAGATCCCTGGTAAGAACCTGGACCGTGTCAGCGGTGGCGTAGGTCATGACTGTCTTGTTGATGTCGACCGGGGAGCCACCGGCGGTCAGGGCCAGGTTGAACTGGAGCCCGTCGATCTCGCCTGTCGCAGAGGTCTTGTTGTCATAGCCGTAGACATCGCCACGGACTTCAATGCTCGCGCTTGCCTGCTCCACACTGGTGTGGACGACTTCCTGGCTCTTCTGGGATGTGAAGAACCCGGCGCCGAGCATGACATATGAGAACACCGCGGCCACGACGACGAAGGCGATCAGGACGATCGCTGCCTCGAGACCGGTGAATGCCTCATCATTCATACCGAATTTTCTCATAAATTCACCCTAATTGTTTTTTTGTGAACGCTGGACCCATCCAACATTCCTACGGAGTAACTCTCGTTCTGAGTATTTATAGATTCTGATTTTCATGCAGGCCCTACTAATTCTTTTATCGTTAATACCTCTCCAATAAATTCTCAATTGCAAGATGGAAGAATTTTTATGCACCATGGAATCATATAGTCATCGAGCACGCAGATGGAGAAAGCAGATGTAGTCAGCCTTGTGGCTGCAATTGTCATCGTCATCATCGTTGCCGTGGTTGTCAAACCCATGGTCAACGGTGAGGGACCTGGCCAGGATATAGGAGGAGTGACTGGGCCAGGAAACGGGAGTGTCATCCCGACGCCCACAGTCACTGATCCTCCCATCCCAACGCCCACGGTCACCCCAGGCTGGGACGGGAAACCACAAGAGATTGGGTTTGTCGACCCTTCGTCGTACAACCTCAGCCTTACAAAGGACCACGTCCAGGCCCCGATCCGGTACCCTGCTCTCCCGCAGAGCACCAACAAGATGGTCACCTATGCGGAGATCCATGGTACCGAGAGCGGCACGACCGAGATCGTCCATATCCCCTACCCGTACTGGGAACTCTGGTATGAGGCAGACCCGTACAACACCGAGTTCTGTTTCCTCAATATCCAGGTAATGGATGCAAACGATCCCAACCGCTTTGTGCGGATCCTCTCCCACCCCCACGCCGACTTCAAGCAAGGTAACAGTACAAAGGACGACTCAGAGACCGACGGGATGTGGTCTGAGAAGCTCTTCGAGGGGTACAGGGACTACTGGTTCGTGATCAACACATATTGCATCAAGTCCTATGACCTCAAGGTCATGGTGCCAGAGCGGTATGTAGAGCAGCAGAGTGATTAGGCCGGCAGGATAGAGGTCCTGGCCAGCACAACCTCTTTTATTTTCGGTGCGCCATTCTCTTCCATGTACGGGATCTCCACCTATGCCCTCTATGACCTCCCGCTCCCAGAGGCACTTGACCAGATTGCGGCGTTGACGAGTTACGTCGAGGTGATGGACGACGGGCTCCATTTCCTCGAAGACGCAGAGCCTCTCCTCTCATATGATCTGCGTTATACCCTCCATGCGCCTTCCAGAAGTGTCAATATCGCCAGCACCCTTGAACCAATCAGGCGCGCAAGTGTCGAGGTGATCACCGACTGTTTCTCCATCGCAGGCGAGGTGGACGCTGATGTAGTTATCCATCCAGGTTACTTTGCATGGGAAGCTGACAGAGCGCGGGCACGCCGACAGTTTGAGCAGTCGCTGGCCGAACTCTCAGAGGCGGCGCGGGAGCGCTCAGTCAGGTATGCAGTGGAGAATATGGCATGGGAGTTCTTCCTTCTCCAGACGCCAGACGAACTCCCGATTCTAGGCGATGCGGGCCTGGTCCTCGACGTAGGACATGCCAATATCAGGGGATGTCTTCCCGAATTCCTCGACCACTCGATCGCCCATTTCCACCTCCACGACAATGACGGGAGCGCAGACACCCACTCGCCGGTGGGCACAGGGACCGTCGATTTCGCCGCGGTGATGGATGCAGTCAGGAAGAACGGCGTCGACCCGATCATCGAGGTGAGGGGGATTAAAGGCGCTGTGGAGAGCATTAAGAGACTTGAAGAGTTTTAACTGGAGATCATAGGACAATATACACAAAATATTATTCATTTTCACAATCTGGAACAATCAACACCATTTTATAGGAGATTCGCCCACCTGTGTAATGCATCTGTGGTCAGGTAACATGGTTGCCGACACGATGAACAGGTGCCTCGGTGGCATAGCGGTATCGCGCTTCCTTGGTAAGGAAGAGGTCGCGGGTTCGATTCCCGCCCGAGGCTCTCATTTGCTTTTGTTCGGTTCTTTTTGATCTCTTTCAGTAGTAATTATTTCTTCCCCTGGATCTCGCCCTCCAGTCGCGGTCTAGAGGAGAGGAACAGGGCGTCGATGATGGTGATCGACTGCGACGCACAGAATTTAGGCTCAGAGTTCATCCCAAAACTCTCCGGCCCTCCTCCTCAGCGATTGAGAGCGATGGATGACAATAAAGAGATCCCAGTTTTTTCATCGCGCACCCATGCATTCGTCACCTTTCCCCTCGCCCCCGGATCCCCAGGATGGGGATGGGAACGGGAAGACGCAATCCTCTGCCACTCTTCATCAGCGGGGGGCCGGCCCGGGGGGCGGCACGCCCCCCGGTCGAGGAGAGCGTTGAGAATTTCTGGAAGGAAGCACTTCAGTTCGAGGAGAACTTCAACCCTAGAGAATTTTGGGATATACTCTCACTATACTTCTGTTGCAGAATTCCTCTGATCGCGCTCTGCTCAGAAGTGAACAAAGATGGTGTACATTACCCCTACGAGCATGTTGCGACTCTTAGTTTTGTGACGCGGGAAACCACTGAGAACGCCCCCCATCTTGTTCTCTCCACCTCCTCCTAAGGGAGGTAGAAGACGATCTTGATGAGAGTGATCTGTTCCATCCTCCCATCCTGCGAAATGCAACCGAAGGGAGCGAGAGTTGGGTCGTCCCCCGCTCATCAAGTCAACAGGGGGGAAATGTGGTCAACCCATCCACACCCAAGAAAAGAGATTTCACCGTGCCGATCTGTTCGACACTGGAGTATTTCCGCGATGTCGGGGACGGAAAAAAATCCCTCTTTCTTCAATCTTTTCTTCGATCAAGCCTTCTTCAAGGAGATACTGGATATATTTCCCAACTTCGTTCCTGTGCAACCCGGTGATCCTGGCCAGGTCGTCAAGGGTGCAGGGGCGCCTCCTGATCATGGAGAGGATGAACTCAGAGGTCTCCAGGTGGAACGACCCCACAGTCTCGCGCGACGGGAGGTCGGCGATGATCTCGACAGGTGCGGTGCGGATGACAGCTGCGATATCCCTGAGCCGCTCCTTTGCTACGGGCCTTACCCAGACAACGGCACCCGGACGGTCGAGGGTGTTTAACTGGACTTTATCCGGCCTGATCCTCTCGACAGTCCTAGCGATCCTGACGACCTCCTCGTCGCTGTCGTTGACTCCAGGGACGATGAATACTTCGAGCCAGAGGGAGCCTGCGTACTCCTCCCTGAACCGCACGATCCCGTCGACCACTCCCCCAGGCGTGATCGAGGGGTGCGCTCGATGGATCTTCCTAAATCCCTCCTCAGAAACGCTCGTGAGAGTTGGGACAACAAGGTCAGCCCTGAGGAGAGCATGGCGCACCTCGGGGTCGGTGAGGAGGCTGCCATTGGTGAGGACGGCTACCCGATACGCAGGGAATTCGTCCTTTATCATCCCGATCACCTCGCCGATCCTGGTATGAAGGGTCGGTTCCCCTGACCCGGCAAAGGTGAGGTAGTCAAGGGAGGGGGACGTGGCGAGGTATGCGCGCAGTTCTCCGATCACCTCGTCGGTCGGGACATATTCTCTCCTCTCGACGGTGAGGCGAGTCGTCGGGCCGCATTCGCAGTAGACACAGTTGTATGAGCAAGTTTTGAAGGGTATGAGGTCAACCCCGAGCGAGACGCCGAGACGCCGAGACGGGACCGGACCGAAGAGATGATAATAAGTCATATGTGTGCTCTGTGGATCTGCACCTCACCAGAGAAAAAACGATCTGTCAGGGCATGAACCCGGGGCATGCCGCAGGGGTCGTAATAGGAGAGGAGGTGAGGCATGTGGCGCCAGCGATCGGCCTGAGATCCTGCCTTTCTCCTGCCCTTCCCGTAGGTGTACCACGTGACAATAAGGATTTGTATGCACTGCAGTCATATCGGACATCTGAAGAGCGGAAATATCCCGGTTTCCTCGCTGTGATTGATAAATAAACGTCTTTATGAGGGGATTAGAAAGGGAGTCCAGAATGTTCTCTGATTACAAGGTTTGGTCTTGAAACCAAGGATAATATGGCCATATTTGGGGTAGAACCCACCACCATTATCTGGGAGCCTGCCATCTGCAGAGAACCGCTTTCCGCCTCACGCACATTGACACGAAAGTATAAAATGACAGACGCCACTCCCTGCCCATAGGTAGAGAGCGTGGGTACGGATGAACGATAGTTTTGACAGCACATATATCATCAGGAAGGAACGCTTCGAAGAATTTCTTGTCGACGTCGAGGGCCTGGCGCTGACGGCATATACAGTGCCGGCCTTCACCGCACTTGAGTTGTATCTGCTCATCGATATGAACCGGGATATCGCGGTGCGAGTGGTATGGCAGCCAGAGACTACCGTGAAAGAGATCAAGGCCCTGGATGCAAAGTGGTTCTTGAGAGAATATTGACTACTTACAGACGTTGACGGCGGAAAGACGTGCGGGGGAGTTGAGGCCATGGCGAGAGCGGTGCTATATCATGTCTCTCTTCGTCGTGGGAAACGAGCATCAGCGGGTTTGAAAAAATGGGCCCAGTAGGAATGCTCTGGGAGGAGGTGGGTGGTTCGGAGGTGTTCTGACTTAGAGAATTGTATGATGATTTGAATCCACCAAACACCTTCAAGACTGATACGCAGATGATGGAGAATCTTCCGAATGTTTTGTCTTTCTGGCTTTTTAGAGAAACTCTTAATGACTCTCTCTGGTGGGGGGGCTGATCGCCCACCCAAAGATAGGCAGCGGATGGTATTACACTCTTCATGGTCATTGATTGTGCCTTCCCAGCCCTATCTTCATCCCGGGGGTCTGGGGGTGAAACCCCCGGCGAGAAGATGGGGGAAGGCGGTTGAATCGCGCTCGTACCCAGAAGAGGTGAAGGTTTCTACACTGCCGTCTCTCTGCCTTCCTGCACCAATCGTTATCACGAGGTTCTGAGGGATACGAGCGATAAAGAGCCTGAGAAACTCATGGTGTTTCGCTGACGCTTGAAGGGAGTCGAGAAGACAAAAGGTTTCTGATGAGCCCCCAGTACGTATAGGGGGAAAAGTATGATGTTCAGACGTGCCGCCTTTATCACAGAATTTCCCCGCCGAATCATGCCGAGAGTCTGCGCCCCTCGGATTTAGAAATCGGAGTTTTTCTCGAACTCGCTCAGACTCGTTTTCACCACAACGAGGAGAGAAGGAGCAGCAACTGAGCGGTGTTCCCGCCCCGTATTTTGTACCCAGAGAGATCAAAATCCAATACGCCTCCCAAAGCCATGGACATGTGGCGACGAGACGCGGCCTCAACACATAATGAGAGTGAGGCTATATGGAAGATCATATGACGGTAAGGAAGATCTCCACCACCGATGAAGCATATGATCTCTTGAGTGCGTTGAGGCGATCAGAAAAAGATAGTCTCTCTGACGTGATCGTGCGCCACTATCCAAGAAAGAGAAAATTATCAGAAGTTCTGAATGAGATCGGAAATTGTGAAGACCTCGCCGATAGCATAGAAGAGACTTCAAAGGAGATGCACGCAGGTACGATGAGGGGAAGCAAACTCTGAGTCGAAGATATTCCATAGTATTTGTACTTCTCTTACTAGATGTGATCCTGCGGCTTTGTAGAAACCATCTGGATGGAACACTCTAGCGGGGATGGCGATGGGGGGGAAGGCAGAGCGATGATCGTGACGACGGGATGTGATCCTCCGCCAATCGTCATCAGCGGGGGGTCTGGGGGGCGGCAAGCCCCACAGTAGAGGATAGGGTAACTCCAGGAAGGAAAGACTTCAGTTCAAGGCGATGGTCGAGCCTCTGGAAGTTTTGGGATATGCTCCATGATTATTGATTCTGCCTTCATGACCCATCTTCCTCCTGGGAGTTCTAGGGACAGAGTTCCCGGCGTGAAGATATAGGAAGGCGGTGGATTCGGTTCACAGCGGGTTGAAGTGATGAGAGGGAGAATGTTTTCTACAGGACCAAATCTTTACTCCTTCCTGAGATGCACATCCACCTGCAGGAACAAGATCTCGATACCTTCTTCCTTGAACCGCTCGTCGATCCTAGTGTTTGTTGATGAAGTCCTGCACCACCCAGGTCATGTTGAAGATCTTTGCCCGGACAATCACATGAAGTTCAGACTTGAGTCGGCAAACTCCGGGAAGTACACGCTCGGCGCAGGGTACCTGAGCACCGCCGCCGAACGCTCCACAGCCTCGTCGGCGATCCTGAGGAGAATCTCCTTGACCAGTTTGACATTGGTGCCGTACGCCACCGGGACCAAAACCGTGATCTTGAGCCGTGTCTCAGGGAGAGCATAGTTGGTGATGACCGAATTTGGGCTCTGTAGAAACCCTCACCTCTTGTGTGGGTGAGATGTGTGTCCCCCGCCTTCCTACCCCTTTGGCCGGGGGCTCTGCCCCCCGGATCCCCGGGAACAAGATAGGGCCGGGAAGGCATCATGGGCAACTATGACAAGAGTGCTGCCGTCCTCGACCTCTCGTGTGGCGCGGTGTTCGGGGGGCGGCCAAAACCCCGCAAGAGAGATGCATCAAGAGGATTTCTACAGAGCCCGAATTTGCGACCTTGGAATTTGGGATGGTCACGAGTTGGTAGTCCAAGGTCTAGATGCAGGTGCTCCGCAGCCCTACACTGACCACATCGCCGAGATAGCCCTCGATCTCGATCCGGTCCCGCACCTGGAAGGGTTTGTCCATCACGATGAGCGCACCACCGAAGAAGTTGGAAAGGATGTCCTGCGCCGCGAGGGCGACGAAGACCCCAGCAATCCCCGCGCCTGCCAGAAGAGGGGTGATTCGATCTCCAGGGTGCTGAGGATGAGGAGGAAGGCGATGAACCAGATGACATACTTCACCACCACCTCGAGCACCTCGATGATCCGGTCGTCGATCTCGCTCTCGGTCCGTGCCGACACCCACCTGTCATAGAGATGGATGAAGTTGTACGAGAAATTCTAGGCTACCCAGGCGCCGATGACGATATAGAAAGCGTTGAGAAATTTCGAGTCCAGGATATACTCGTAGTGTGCCGGGATGAGGCCCGAGATGAGGACTGAGAAGTAGACGCTGACGACCAGCACGGTGATGACCAGGGGTTTTCCCATCGCCGCGACCAAGAGGTCGTCGATCTTTGATTCTGTCCTCTCAGCACGTTTTCAGCATTAGGCGAGAGGCCCAGTAGATAATTACCGATCCAATCAGCCCAGAAAAGAGGAGAAGGATAACGTACAGGGCGTTTCCCATGGGTACACTTATCCTCTGGAATGCATATTAAACTATGAGGATTCCATGGCAACAGGAGACGAATTGAAGGCCGCGCTCCATGACCTGGTGGACCGCGACTACACTTTCATGCATATCTGCGGGACGCACGAGGCGGCCATCGCACGGACTGGACTACGCAGCGTTCTCCCCGAGAAATTAAAAATCGTGATGGGGCCGGGATGCCCCGTCTGCATCACACCGCAGGGCGAGATAGACGCCGCCCTAGAGTTTGTAGAGAAAGGGTGCATCGTCGCCACCTACGGCGACCTCCTCAGGGTTCCTGGCACAAAAGGTTCCCTTGAGTCGAGTGGCGGGGACGTGCGCGTGGTCCAGGGAATTCACAAGGCCGTCGAGATCGCGGAGAAGAACCCCGACAAAGAGGTCGTCTTCATCTCGGTCGGATTCGAGACGACTGCACCGACAGTGGCGGCAACGATCCTTGCCCACCCCCCCAAAAACTTCTCCATTCTCTCCTGCCACCGCCTCGTCCCACCGGCAATGCAGTGGCTGCTTGAACAGGGCGAGGCCTCGCTTGACGGGTTCCTCCTCCCTGGTCATGTCTGTGTCGTCACCGGCTACGAGGAGTACGAGCACTTCCCAGTCCCGCAGGTCGTCGGCGGGTTCGAAGCTGAAGATATTCTCCTTGGCCTCATGATGCTGGTCAAGCAGGTGAAGGAGGGGCGCCACGAGGTTGAGAACGCCTACCCGCGCGCGGTCTGCCGCGAAGGGAACAAAAAGGCGGTGGAGTTGATGTACAAGGTCTTTGAACCGATCGATGTAGAATGGCGCGGCTTCCCAGTGATCCCAAAGTCAGGGCTGAGACTCAAGCCCGAGTTTGCGCAGTACGATGCTCAGAAGAAGTTCGGGATCGAGATCAAGCACGTGGAAAAGCACTCAGGTTGCATCTGCGACCAAGTGCTACGCGGGATCGCACAACCCACCGACTGCAAACTCTTCGGGAAACTTTGTACACCAAGGACCCCAGTCGGCCCGTGTATGGTCAGTCACGAGGGCGCCTGCAAGATCTGGAGCCTCTACCATATCCGCCACCTCTGACTGGCCCACCATTTTTTATATTTAGCGAGACAAGTAGTATGAGCAGGCCCCGGTAGGGTAGTGGATATCCTGAAAGCCTCCGGAGCTTTCGACCTGGGTTCGAATCCCAGCCGGGGCGTCTGTGTTTTTCTGTTGCTTTTCTTTGAGAGTGTCACTCCCATATACTGCGATCCTCACCCCCTCGATCATCAACATTCGTACAGGTCGATCCCATTTGTTAGCTAAACTAAGCTGACTTTGACAATTCCAGCTGAATCCACGGAGCTCTCAAAGCATCCCTATTAAGTATAAGAAACCCGCACTGTTATGCAAATGTGCGCGCACCGGCCCTGTAGTCACTACAGGTCATCTCTTAGAAGATTCAGCATCTAAGCAGCATATCGAGGGAACACAAACGATGAAACTGCGCACCCATGTTGCATTAGTGACAGCTCTGATCACACTATCCCTAATCTGTGGGATTGTCCTTGCGTCCAACTACCTCCTGCTCAAAAGCCTGGACAATGTCGAGAAGACCACCGTCGAGAGGACCTGCGACCTGCTCGAAAGCCACATAGATAGGGAAGTATACACCCTCGGAGTCCTTGCAGGCGACTATGCAACGTGGGACGAGACCTATATTCACCTCACCTCTTTTGAACCTTCCAGCCTAAAATCTCAATTCCTCAACAAGACCTTCATTTCATCCCAGGTCGATTGGCTCCTCGTCTTCGATAGAGAAGGAAAAATGATCGTCCACCTCGAATTCGGTGCCGAGAACAGAACCCCAGCCTCGCAGACTCTCCTCTCTGAAGCCACACGCCTGAACCTGACCAACGTTAACGAACGCGTGGAAGGGATCGTGGTCCTCCAAAACAGGGGACCTACCATCGTCGCCGCCGCTCCGGTGCTCAGGGGTTCGGGCGAGGGGCCCAGGGCGGGGACACTGATCATAGGGCGTAGTCTCGACGGAGAGATGGTGCAGCAGATCTCTGATGCTGCCATGATACCGATCTCTCTAGTCTGTGCAGATGAGCGGACCATGTTTCGTCCCAGTCATCCTGATTCGTCTGCTACCAACTGGACTACGATCAGGATCTCAGACGACCGCCACAACATCTCAGGTGCCCTTCCGGTCTCGGCCCTTGCGGGGTCTTCAGAGTATGTCATCAGGGTCGATCTCCCTCGCACCCTCTATTTCGGAGGACTGGACGCCGTCTATACCTTCGTCCTCCTGATTATCGTCACTTGCTCAATCGCGGGCATCCTCATCATTCTGATCCTCGACCGCTCGCTCATCTCACATTTCAGGAGGATGACTGATGCCGTCGAAGCGGTGCGGCGCGACCAGGACTATTCGCGCCGTCTCCCGACCGGGAACGTGAAGGAGATGAACCTCCTCGCCACCTCGGTCAATGAACTCTTTGAATACCTGGAAAAATATCTTACAGAGCGCGAACACTATGAGCAGACGATCCAAAAGTCAGAAGAGCGCTACCGCACCCTTGTCGAGTCAGCAAATGACGGGATCTGTATGCTCGACGGAGACCAGATCGTCGACTGCAACTCCAGGACCGCAGAGATGCTTGGGCGCAAGAAAGAGAGTATGATCCAGACCTCACCGCTCGCCTATGCTCCAGATCGACAACCTGACGGCAGGCGCTCGAAAGAGGTACTGGATGCGTACATCACGCAAACCTACGAGGGCGAGACACCCTGTTTTGAGTGGCGATACCTGACCATAGAGGGCACCCCCATCGATGCTGAGGTGACACTGGGCCGCTTTGAACTGACCTCAGGGCCGTACCTCCTTGCGATCATCAGGGACATCTCAGAGCGCAAACAACTCGAAGTGTTGAAGTCGGAGGCTGTTGCCCAGATCGAACAGAATCTCAGGCAGTTTGCGGCTCTCAATGACGAGATCAGAAACCCCCTCCAGGTCATCCAGGGTCTCGCCGAACTTGAAGGAGGGAAAGATACTGAGAAGATCCTCAGGCAGGTCAAGGCGATCAACGAGATCGTCGATAGACTGGATCGGGGGTACATTGAGTCAGATAAGGTGCGCGAGTTCCTTAGAAAGCACTATCATATCGGAGAGGAAGAAGAGTAAGCCGGTATAAACAACACCAAGCTCATTTTTCCAGACGCGAGTATGTGCCCTGTGTCTCCCTCTTTTCTTTCGTTTCAGGAGATCTTTGAAGATAGGCTCTGTAGAATTGAGAGTGATGTAGAAACCTTCATTGATGTGTCAGGGTGAACTTCTGATCACTCACCCTCCTCCTTCCTTGCGCTAGGAGGACGGGCAGTTCTGTCACGCTCACGTCAGGAAGAGACAAGGGATTCTACAGGGCCCACGGCTTGAACCAATTCTCAGGATCTGAAATGTTTTTCGACTCTGAAAATGTGTTTATCTGGAGTGCAAGTGGTAGGGGATGGCGGCTCTTCCAGCTCTTGACGTCAGGATAAACAGGAGGGGGGTGTGGCAGCGAAGAGAGACTGATGACTGAAACCCCCTCTTCATAGAGTTATCCTCTGGCCTTCCTGGCCTCCTCCCCTTCTGGGGATCGGGAGGTGGGGCCCTACAATAAGAAGACAGAAGAAGATTATAGAACCCAAATTTCAGAGATATTTAAGATATTTTGGCTCTGTAGAAATCCTCTTGATCATTCAGGAGGGATTGCTGTCATCTGCGTGTTTGCCCTGAAAATACCTGATAGAGTCTAATTATCTTGCAATTCTGGAGTGACAGTCTACAGGATATTTTTGTAGAAAATATCGGTTCTGTAGAAACCCTCATCTCTTGTGTTGGGGAGAATGCGTGTCATCTGCCTTCCCATCTCTTTGGCCGGGGGCGCTGCCCCCGGACCCCCGGGACCACGATGAGATCTGGAAGGCAGAATAGATGAGCATGATGAGGGTGCTGCCGTCCTCGACCTATCGTGTTGTGGCGGGGGGTTCTGGGGGCGGCACGCACCCCGCCAGAGAGATTCATCAACTCTCTGTCCACTCAGCCCGCCATCATCTCCAGGAAACAAGTGGAAGTAGGAAGTACGTTCAAGAAGACGAAATCTTCACTGTGCAATTGAAAGGAGTATGAGAAACATAGAGTGTTTCGAGAGCCATCAGCACGAAGTGTGAAAGGCACGTTGATCAAAGGCCTTCCACCGTCTTCACCGCAAGGCGACAAGAGAGATCATCACCTCTTGCCACCCCACCTAATTCCATATTTGCGATTAGGCCATGCAAAGAAGGCATCATCAAATATCCACATGGTTGAATAGAGGGAATGTTTGTTCACCAGGGGCGGAAAGAGGCCAGTCCCCAACCCACCTTCAAAGCCCGCGCAGCATATTCCCAAACTGCGGGAGGAAATCTTTCTTGCGCGACATCACGTTCTCAAGCCGCATGGGTTGCCCGTTCACCCCCAGTTTTGCAAGGGTCACCTCGTCGGCGGCCGCAAAGAGGTCG